>JAKDIK010000111.1 GCA_030450535.1 Propionibacteriaceae bacterium | reverse complement strand
TGACGATGGCCGATGTCCGTGCGGTCATCGAGGCTGCTCGGCGCGTCCTGTTCGTGCACGCCCACCCCGACGACGAGACGCTCGCGACCGGGGGGCTGATCGCGGCGCTCGCGGACGCGGGTGTCGCTGTGGGCGTGCTCACCGCGTCGCGCGGTGAGCAGGGCGAGATCGTTCCGGGGGCGGTGCCAGCCGGGACTGACCTGGCGCTGCATCGCGAGGCCGAGGTGGCGGGTGCGTGCCGGGCGCTGGGCGTGCGGTACGGGGCGTTCCTGGGGGAGCCGCCGGCCCGGGCGTCCGGGCTGGCGCCGCGCCGCTACACCGACTCGGGCATGACGTGGCTCGACGACGAAGAAACGGTGGCGGGCCCGGGCGGGACGGCGGGACCGGATGCGCTGAGCCTGGCCGATCCCGGCGAGATCGCCGCCGACATCGCCGCCGGGGCGCGCGACTTCGGAGCCGACCTGATCGTCTCGTACGACGACGCCGGTGGCTACGGGCACCCCGACCACGTGGCGCTCGCGGCGCCGAGCCGGGCGGCGGCGTCCGAGCTGGGGGTGCCGTTCCTGGAAATCGCCTCAACCGCCGGTGGCGCGGGGTGGACTCTCGAGACGCCGGAGTTGCTCGGGCGCGTGCGCGAGGCGCTGGCGCACTATGCGAGCCAACTGGTCGTCGACGGCGCGGAGGTCGTGCACGTGGGAGGGCAGCGGCAGGCGATCCAGCTGGTGTTCACGCTGCGGTTTCCCGAGATCGCGTAGCGCTCTGGTTGCGCCGCGCAGCAGGCTCGGGTGGACCGTCGCTCAGATGAGGGCGTCGCGCAGGACGTCGAGGGGCAGGGAACCAAGGTTGAGGGCGCGGGTATGGAAGTCTTGGAGCGAGAATTCATCACTGCGCGCCCGCGCGGAGGCGGTGGCGTCCGCACGAAGCTGCTCCCAGAGGCGCTGGCCGACCTTGTAGCTGGGGGCCTGCCCGGGCCAGCCGGCGTAGCGGTTGAGCTCGAAGCGCAGGGATGCCTCGTCCATGTGAACGTTGTCGTTCATCAGCTCCCAGCACGTGTCGTAGGACCAGGTGCCGCCGCCGTAGCGGTCGAACGCGGCCTTCCCGAGGTGGAGGCCGAGGTCGATCACGACGCGCGTGGCGCGGAGGCGCTGCGCGTCGAGCATGCCGAAGCGGTCGCCGGGGTCGTCGAGGAAGCCGAATTCCTCCATGAGTCGTTCGGCGTACAGAGCCCAGCCTTCGCCGTGGCCGGAGAGCCAGCAGATCTGGCGCCGCCACCAGTTGAGTTCGGCGGAGTTGTGGACCGCTTGTCCGAGCTGCAGGTGGTGGCCGGGAACCCCTTCGTGGTAAACCGTGGTCTTCTCGCGCCAGGTGTTGAACTCGGTGACGCCGGAGGGGACGCTCCACCACATGCGTCCGGGGCGGCTGAAGTCGTCGGTGGGGCCGGTGTAGTAGATGCCGCCGTTCTCGGTCGGCGCGATGCAGGCCTCGATGGAACGCATGCGGGCGGGGATGTCGAAGTGCACGCCATCCAACGCTTCGACCGCCTCGTCGGCGGTCGTTTGCATCCAGGCCCGGAGTTCATCGGTGCCGTGGAGGATCCGATCGGGGTCGGCGTCGAGGGCGGCGACGGCGTCGGCGACGGTGGCTCCGGGACCGGCGATCCGGCGGGCGAGGGCCTCCTGCTCGGCGGTGATCCGGGCGAGCTCCTCGACGCCCCAGTCGTAGGTCTCGTCGAGGTCAATGGTGGCGCCCATGAACTCCCGCGAGGCGCGCTCATAGCGCTCACGCCCGACGGCGTCCTCAGCGCGGGCATGCGGGGCAAGGTCGTCGCGCAGGAAGGTTGCCAGCTCGGCGTAGGCCTCGCGGGCGCCGGAGGCTCCCCGGCGGAGGTCGGCCTCGAGGCTGGGGGAGGGGGTAATGCCGCTTGTCGCAGCCCTGTCTGCGAGCGTGGTGAAGAACGAGGTGTCGGCGTCGGCGAGCCCGGTGGCCTCGGCGATTCCAAGGTCGACCTGGCGAATGGCGGGCACCCGCTGAGCGCGGAGACCGTCGGCCAAGCAGGCCCGATAGCCGGCGAGGGCGGCTGGCAGAGCCGCCAGGCGGGCGGCGATGTCGGCCCACTGGGCGGCGGTGTCCGTGGGCATCAGGTCGAAGATGGCCCGCAGCCCCTGGAGGGGGCTGGCGAGATTGTTGAGCTGGTCGAGGTGGTCGCCGGCCTCGTAGGCCTCCAGCTCGAGTCCGAGACGGTCGCGCAGGGCTGCGGCGGTGACCTCGTCGACGGGGTCGGTGGGGGTGAGGCGATCGAGCGTGGCGAGGGTGTCGCGGTTGAGTCGTGCGGAGGCGGCGTGGGCGTCGGGGGAACAGTCGTCGAGGAGGTGGTCCCGGCCGGGCACGCCGAGTTGGGTGGCGAGCATCGGGCTGAGCTCGACCAGCCGGGCGGTGTGATCCTCGGCGAGCCGGTCGATGGCTGATTGTTCTCTCACGCTGGGCAGGCTACCCCGCCGTCGCCCGGGCGCCCGGCGTCTTTTCGTGACCCCGTGCCCACCGTATTACCCGGGCTCCCGTGCGCTTCGGTCTGCCCGCGCCCTCGCGCCCGGCCGGCGTTACTCGGTGGCAGCCGGGCTCGTTCCCCTTCTGCGTTACCCGGCGGCGCCCGGGTCGTAGCGGGCGTCGATCACCGTGGTCGCCCAGTCGAGCACCTGCTCGGTGGGAAGTGACCCCAACTCGGCGCGGTTGAACCAGGCCGCGCGCAGGGTGGACCCACCGATCTCGTCGCTCAGGTGACCGCCGATGATCGTCGCCGTCGACAGGAAGCGCACCAGGCGGAGGGGGCCGCCCTGGGGGTCGTAGCGATCCTCCTCGTCGACGTGCACGACGGTCACGGCCAACAGGCCGTTGGGCTCCACGTCGAAACCGGTCTCCTCGCGCACCTCCCGGATCGTGGCCTCGTCAATCTGTTCGCCCCACTCGACCCCGCCGCCGGGCAGTCCCCAGTGCGGGTCGATGCCGCGTTCGGGGGCGCCCTGCCACAGGGTGAGGAGCAGCATGTCGTCGCGCTCGATCCAGGCGTAGGCGCCGAGGCGGGCTTCGGTGATCATGGCTCATCGTGTCACCTGGGAGGGGCGGCTCGTGTGATGCGCGGCAGGGGCTTGCCGAGCAGCAGCGCGCGCTGGCGCGCCATCTGCGCCACGAACTCGGCGAAGGCCCGCGGCTCGGCGAGCACCCAACTGGCGGATACCCGGTGAATCTCCCAGCCGCGCCTGGCCAGGTCGGTGTCCCGCTCGCGGTCGGCGTGGAACGCGGAACGTGAGCTGTGGTGGGCGTAGCCGTCGATTTCGAAGCCGAGGTGCAGAGAGGCCAGTCCGACGTCGAGGTGCGCCACCCGGCCGCGGCTACGCTCCACCGTGAGATTGGCGACCCACCCGCGAACGGCCGCCTCGCGCAGTGCTCGATGACCCTCGCGTTCGGCGGCCGACCAGGGCTCATCGCGGGAATCGCGGAGCAGTCGTCGCACCGCCTGGCTGCCCCTGCCGGGGTGGCGGGCCAGGGCAGCGTGGAGGTCGGCGAGCGCGATGCCCCGGCGCAGCGCCTCATCGAGCGGATCGGGGCCGCGCTCGCGCGCGAGGTCGACCGCCGTGAGCGCGGGGGAGGTGGAGCGCACGGCAGGCCGATCGGGGTGCGCGGTGGTCGGGTCGGGTCCGTGGTGCTCGATGACGTCGTCGGCGTGGATGCGCCGTCGCGTAAGGCGGTAGCCAGCCGGCGAGCGCTGGATCCGGCGGCTGGCCGCGACCACCGTCTCGTCGGGGGCGGGTTCGCGCCAGCCGAGGGCGATCTCGGCGGAGGACCCCAGCAGGATCGCGTCGGGATCGGCGTGCAGCAACGCCAGCACGCGTACCGCGAAGTCGTGCGCGCGGGCACGGTCGGTGTAGATGCCGCACTGCAGTGCCACCAGGTCGCCCCGCTGGCGCGCGGCCCGGACCGCCCATGTCAGGCTCGGGTGCTCCCGGCCAACGATGATCCCGCCCCCTTCGGCGAGGGCGGTGATGAGTGCTTCCTTCACGCCCTTCCACATTCGCCCGCCCAGGCCTGTATCTGTCACTGTCCACAGAAATCCAGCGCAGGATCGTTCCAGAGCCCTCAGGCAGCGCTGCAATCCACAACCCGCGCTGGATTTCGGTGCCTTGTCGACCACGACCCGGTGAACCTTCGTCGATCCCGCGTGGTCACGCCCGCCGGATCGACCCCGCGCCTGCCACCATGACGCCATGACCAAGGTCTGGGCCCATCGGGGTGCGAGCGGTTACGCCCCGGAGAACACCCTTCCCGCCATCGAGCTCGCCCTGGAGCAGGGGGCCGACGCCGTCGAGATCGACGTGCAGCTCACTCGCGACGATGCCGTCGTCGTCATCCACGACGAGACTCTTGAGCGCACCACCGACGGCAATGGTTGGGTGGCCGACCACAGCCTGGATGATCTGCGCCGTCTCGACGCCTCCTGCGGCGACGATCGCTTCGCGGGCACGCGCATCCCCACCCTGGAGGAGGTGCTCGACGCGACCGGCGACACCACGGTCAACATCGAGCTCAAGAACTCCCGCATGCGCTACAAGGGGATGGAGGAGAGGGTGCTGGCGATCGTCGCTGAACGCCGCGCCGAGTCGCGCGTGGTGCTCTCGTCGTTCAACCACTACTCCCTGCGCCACCTGATGCACCTCGGCACCACCCTCCCGCTGGGTGCACTCCACTCCGACACGCTCTTCCAACCGTGGAAGTACGCCGCGAAGCTCGGTGCCACCGCCCTGCATCCGCCGTTGCGTGCCACGCGGCGCAAGCTCATCGACGGCTGCCACGCCCTCGGGCTCCCCGTGCACGTCTGGACCGTCAACGAGCCCGAGGAGATCAGGCACATGGCCCGGATCGGCGCCGACGCCGTCATCACCAACTACCCGAACCTCGCCAAGTCGATCATCGGGTGACGCTGCGCCGGGGCCGGCCGGCGAGGTCTACCGTGACGCCATGAGCGTCGACTGGATCAGCCTCTTCACTTCGATCGACATCCCCTTCCTGGAGAAGATCGTGCGCACGATCGTGGTCTATCTCGGGATCGCGCTGCTCATCCGCGTCGCAGGCAAGCGGCTCATGGCGCAGATGAACTCTCTCGATCTCGTCGTCGTGCTCCTGCTGAGCAACGTGGTGCAGAACGCCATCATCGGCCCCGACAACTCGCTGGTGGGTGGGCTGCTCGGAGCGGTGGTGTTGGTGGGGGTCAACGCCGCCCTCGAGCGCCTCGCCCACTCCTCAGAGCGCGTACGGGCCTGGATTCAGGGCCGACCGACCGATGTGATCACCGACGGCAGGGTCGACAAGGACGCGCTGGCCCGCCTGGGCATGACCACCGACGACCTGCTCGTCGGGCTCGGCCGTCAAGGTGCCGATGAGCCCCAGGAGGTGGCCCGGGGTCTGCTCACCCCCGGCGGGGATCTCGTGGTTGACCTGAAGAAGGGGGAGCGTTCCGCTACCCACGATGAGCTCCTGGAGGCGGTCGCGACGATCAACGCCCACATCGACGCGGTGCTCAGTGCTCGAGGCCGATGAACTCCCGCATCGCCGCGACGCCCTCCACCTCGATCGCCGGACCGCGTACGAAGTCCTCCTTCAGGAGCAGGAGCCGCTGGGTCGTGGAGCTGTCCCCGCGCCGGGTCTGCCAGGCCGCACCGTTGTTCTGGTAGCCGAGCTTCTCGCTGACTCGCAGCGACGCCGGGTTGTCGGAGAAGGCCGCCGACGTGATGAACTCGAAATCGAGGTGGTCGAACAGGAGCGTGCACATCGCCTGCCGCATCGCGGTACCGATGCCGCGCCCTTGGAAGCGCCGGCCCAGCCACGACCCCGTCTCGCCGTAGCGCAGCGTCAGGAAGTCGCGCGTCGCCACGCCCTGCACTCCGACGACCTCGCCCTCCCAGAGCACGCACAGGTCGAGCGCCCACTCATCCGGCTGCCACGTCGCCATGCCGCGCCACCACCACTGCAGGTAGTTGAGGGGCAGGTCCGCCGCCGGCGCGTCGGTCCAGGGGAATGTGAACGGCATGAACTCCGGCGCGTGGACGCCCTCGCGCACCACATCAAGCAGGGCCAGTACCTCGGGCTCGCCGATCCCGCGCAGCTCAAGAGGCCCGCAGGTGACCCTGAGCCCGAGCGGCGGGTAGATGGCGACCAGACGCGGATCCGTCATGGGTCGACGCTCCCACGCGATGCCCCTGCGCGCAACCGCATCCCCCGCGACCCATCGGAGCCGGCATCGGAGAGCGCTGTCGGACGCAGGCGCGAAGTCACCTGATGTCCCATGGAAGGATGATCGCCATGAACCCCGTGTTCGGACGCCTGACGCCGCTGCCCGCCCGCGAACATCTCGAACTCCTCGCCGAGCCGGTGGCACGGGCCCTCCTCGACCACGCTCCGGGCGCGCTCGTCGCCGCCATCGACCCCTCCTTCGCCGACACGGAGCAGCTCTGCGCCGAGTACGGGGTCGGTATGGACGCCAGCGCGAACGCCGTGGTCGTCCGCGGCACCCGCGCCGGGGTGGAGAAGCACGCCGTCTGCATGACGCTCGCGCACCGCCGCGTGGACGTGAACGGCCTCGTCCGCCGCCGGTTGGACGCCCGCAAGGCGTCGTTCGCCCCCATGGACTACGCCGTCGAGGCCACCGGCATGGAGTACGGCGGTATCACGCCGGTCGGCGTCCCCGATGACTGGCCCATCTGGGTGGACGCGGCCGTCGCGGACGCCGGCTGGTTGTGCATTGGTTCGGGAATCCGCGGCTCCAAGCTCTTCCTGACCGCCGCGGAACTCCTCAGTCTGCCGAACGCCGAACGGGTCGAGGACCTCGCCCGCGACGCCGGTTGAGGCTCACCAGCCCCCGCCGCCGGAACCTCCGTTGCCCCGGCCGGCCTGGCGCACGGCGTCGGCGTCCAGCTGCTCGGGCTCGCCGACCGGTCCGCCCTCAGCGATCATGCGCTTCTCGGCGGGGGAGGGGACGTCCTCGGCCGGCGCCTCGGTGTCCCCGTCGTCTGAGTCCTCATCCTCCGCGCCGTCGGGGCCGTCGTCGTGCAGCATCTGCTGGGCCTTCTCGTCGGAGACCGGGCCGTCGACGCTGCTCTCGCCGAAGCCGGACGAGATGTCGCCGCCATCCTTGGTGTTCTCGGTGTCGCTCATCGCAGTCCTCTCCGTCGGGCGATTGGTGCTCCCACCCTAGTGAGCCCCTCCCCATCGCGGAAGCGGTTTGCGCAACCAAGATGCTGGGTCAAGCAAGTAGTAGGCACAACAAGGTACTTGGCGCTAGCATGTATCCGTGACCCGGGAACCAGATCCGCATGCCACCCAGCTCCGCAAGGGCGTGGTGGAACTCGCCGTCCTCGGACTGCTCGCCGGCGAGCCCCGCTACGGCCAACAGATCGTCGACCAGCTCGCCGGGCTGCCCGGCCTGGCCCTCACCGCCGGCACCGTCTATCCCCTGGTGTCGCGCCTGCTCAAGGCCGGCGACATCGCCTCGACCTGGCAGGAATCCCCAGTCGGCCCTCCGCGCAAGTACTACCGCCTCACCCCGCAGGGACGCGCGGCGCTGGCGTCCCAGACCGCCGCGTGGCGGCAGGTCAGGGGCGCGATCGATCACATCCTCAAGGAGAACTCATGATCACCACCCTCGCCGACCTCTCCCCGGCCACCCGCGCCGCCGCGCAGGCCTGGCTGGACGTCGCCTGCGCAGGCATGGACGCCGACCTTGCCGACGCGCTGCGCGACGAGTTGGTCGGCGCCTTGTGCGCTCAGTTGGACGCCGCCGCCACCCCCGCCGCCGTGGCCGCACTCGCCGCCG
>JAKDIK010000359.1 GCA_030450535.1 Propionibacteriaceae bacterium | reverse complement strand
CCGAGGGCCTGGCGCTGCGGGACCTGCTCGACCCGGACGCCCTTGCCCGCACCGAAGCCGAGCTGCAGCACCTCGTCGAGGGCCGTCGGGCCCGCGACGCCGACGAGCTCACCGACCTGCTGCGCACCCTCGGCCCCCTCACCGTCGCGGAGCTGGCGGAGCGTGCGGTCGAGCCGCAGTCCGTGCCGGGATGGGTCACCGCGCTCGCCGAGGCCCGCCGCATCTTCGCGTGGGGCGAGCGGTGGGTCGCGATCGAGGACGCAGGACGGTTCCGCGATGCCCTCGGCGTCGCCCTGCCCCCGGGGGTGCCGCACGCGTTCGCCGAGCCCGTCGCGGATCCGTTCGCCGATCTGCTGGTGCGCTACGGGCGCACCCATGCGCCCTTCGGCACGGACGCCGTGGGGGCCTGGCTCGGGGGGCTCGGGTCCGCGATCGTTCTCGATGGCCTGCGCCGCCTCGTCGCGGACGGCCGGCTCGTCGAGGGCGAGTTCACCCCGAGCGCGACCGCGCATGAGTTCGTCGATCCGGGTGTGCTGCGCACCATTCGACGGCGATCGGTGGCAGCGTTGCGCGCTGAGGTTGAGCCGGTGCCGGCTGAGGATTACGCCCGGTTCCTGCCGGCCTGGCAGGCGGTGGGCGCCAGCCTGCGCGGCGTGGACGGGGTCATGCGCACGGTTGAACAGTTGGCCGGCGTTCCGGTGCCGGCCTCGGCGCTCGAACCGCTCGTCCTCGCCGCCCGCGTCCGCGACTACTCCCCGGCCCTGCTCGACGAGCTGTGCGCGGCGGGCGAAGTGCTCTGGCGCGGGCACGGGTCGCTGGCGGGGCGCGACGGCTGGGTGTCGCTGTGGCCGGCTGACCTGGCACACCTCGCTCCCCCTCCCGGCGACCCCGAGGGCGACGCCCAGCGCGCCCTGGCCGACGCGCTCGCCGGCGGGGGTGCCCTCTTCTTCGCCCCCCTCGCCCAGGCGGCCGGGCTGGCACCGACGGCCGAGGCGTCCGAGGCCTTGTGGGAACTGGTGTGGCGGGGTCTGGCCACCAACGACACCCTGGCACCGCTCCGCGCACGGCTGGGCGGTGGGCCCACGACCCATCGCGCTCGCACGTCGACGCCCCGCGGCCGGTTTGGACGTCCCCGCCTGCCGCGGGCGCCGCGACTGGAGGTGCCGCGCGACGTGGGTGGGCGTTGGTCGTTGCTCCCGGCTCCCGAGACCGACCGCACCCAAGCGCTGCTCACCACGGCCGAGGTGCTGCTCGACCGCTACGGGATCGTGACCCGCGGCGCGGTGCAGGCCGAGGAGGTGCCCGGTGGGTTCGCCGGAATCTACAAAGTGCTGACGGCCGCCGAGGATTTGGGGCGTGTGCGTCGCGGCTACTTCGTTGAGGGCCTGGGTGCCGCTCAGTTCGGCACGATCGGCGCCATCGACCGGCTCCGCGGGGTGGGCTCTGGCGGCCGGTCCGCCGCCGAACTGGGGTCACAGCGCCCCGGTGACGCTGAGTCTTGGCAGCCCGGCGACTCGGGCGAACGGGCCTCCGGAGACCCGGAGGATGTGGGGCCGAGTGGGCATCGTCGGTCCACGCAGACTGCTGGTTACCTCTCGACTGACTGGCCCACTTCGGGCGGGTCGGCCGGGTTGGGACAGCGTTCGCGACAGCCTGCAGTGGTGCTTCTGGCGGCGTCTGATCCGGCGAACCCGTACGGCGCGGCGCTGCCCTGGCCGGACTCCGGCGACCACCGCCCCGGCCGCAAGGCGGGAGCCTTGGTGGTTCTCGCCGATGGGCGCCTGGCGGCCTACATCGAGCGCGGTGGCCGAACCGCCCTCACCTGGACCGACGACGAGCCGACCCTCGCCACCGTGGCGACTGCGTTGTCGACCCTGGTGCGCTCCGGGCGTCTGGCCGCTCTCACCGTCGAGAAGGTGGATGGAAACCCGGCCCTCGACGGCCAGCATCCCTTCGCCGCGGCCCTGCTGAACGCCGGCTTCCACCAAACCCCCAAGGGGATCCGGCTGCGCCGCTGAGCCACTTCCTGCCTCCCGGCCCGGCGGAGCCCCGCACGGTCGTCTCCGATTGCCTGATCGTCGTGAGCTTCTCGACCGCGTTCGTGTCACTCGGCACTCCCCGCCTGAGGCGAGCGGCGTCGACAGATACGCCGACCCCGATCCGGGCTCGTGTCCACCGAAATCCAACCCGAGATCGCACCTGGGCCTCGTTGCGACGATTCATCTTCAATCTCGTGCTGGATTCCCGAGGAACTGGATCTCGTCAGCCACGGCCGCCCGCGACCGCGCGAGCACCCGCCGTCCCGGCCGGACCACCTGCCCGGGGGCCCATCAGCACTGGCGCTCAGCTTCGTGGTGCCCGGTGTCCACCGGAATCCAACCCGAGATCGCGCCTGGGCCTCGTTGCGACGATTCACCTTCGATCTCGTGCTGGATTTTGGTGGAATCGGCGCTGCCCGCCAAGACCCATGCACACGCCCAAGGAGTCACCGTCCGCCGATCCTCGGGGAACGCGAACTGACGCAGCTTTCGGGGCCGAC
>JAKDIK010000110.1 GCA_030450535.1 Propionibacteriaceae bacterium | reverse complement strand
GGCCCGCCGGTGCGCCCCGCGCGGGGCCGGGGGCGGGCGCGGGTTCCCGCCCGCGCCCCCGCGGGCGGGTGGGCGCGGGGCCTCGCTCTGAGCGGGATCAGGCCTCGGTCGGAGCCTCCTCCTTCGCCTCCACGACCGGGATCAGTGACAGCTTGCCGCGGTCGTCGATCTCGGAGATCTCGACCTGGAGCTTCTGCCCCACGCTCACCACGTCCTCGACGTTCTCGACGCGCTGGCCGTTGTTCAGCTCGCGGAGCTTGCTGATGTGCAGCAGTCCGTCCTTGCCGGGCAGCAGGGACACAAAGGCGCCGAACGGCATCGTCTTCACGACGGTGCCCAGGTAGCGCTCGCCCTTCTCGGGCATCGTCGGGTTGGCGATCGCGTTGACCATCGAGCGGGCGGCCTCGGCGGCCTCGCCGCTCGTGGCACCGATGTAGATGGTGCCGTCCTCCTCGACCGACAGGTTGGCGCCCGTGTCGTCCTGGATCTGGTTGATGACCTTGCCCTTCGGCCCGATCACCTCGCCGATCTTGTCCACCGGAATCCGCACCGTGATGATCCGCGGTGCGAACAGCGACATCTCGTCGGGGGCGTCGATCGCCTCGTTCATGACGTCGAGCAGCGTGTGGCGCGCCTCGCGGGCCTGCAGCAGGGCCGCACCGAGCACATCGGCGGGGATGCCGGAGAGCTTGGTGTCGAGCTGCAGCGCGGTGACGAACTCGCGCGTGCCGGCGACCTTGAAGTCCATGTCGCCCAGCGCGTCCTCGGCGCCCAGGATGTCGGTGAGCGCGACGTAGCGCATCTCGCCGTCGATCTCCTCGCTCATGAGGCCCATCGCGATGCCCGCAACCGGCGCCTTCAGCGGCACGCCGGAGTTCAGCAGCGACAGCGTGGACGCACACACCGAACCCATGGACGTCGAGCCGTTCGAGCCCAGCGCCTCCGACACCTGCCGGATGGCGTACGGGAACTCCTCGCGGCTCGGCAGCACCGGCACGAGCGCCCGCTCGGCGAGCGCGCCATGGCCGATCTCGCGGCGCTTCGGCGACCCCACGCGGCCGGTCTCACCGGTCGAGTAGGGGGGGAAGTTGTAGTTGTGCATGTAGCGCTTGGTCGTCTCCGGCGCCAGCGTGTCGAGCTTCTGCTCCATGTCGAGCATGTTCAGCGTGGTCACGCCCAGGATCTGGGTCTCCCCACGCATGAACAGGGCCGAGCCGTGCACGCGCGGCAGGACGCCGACCTCCGCCGACAGCGTCCGGATGTCGCGGGTGCCGCGACCATCGATGCGGACGCCCTCGGTGAGGGTCTTGTGGCGCACGATCTTCTTGGTCAGCGCGCGGTAGGCGCCCGTGACCTCCTTCTCGCGGCCCTCGAAACGGCCACCCACCTCGGCGCGGACCGCGGCCAGCAGCTCCTCGGTGGACGTCTCGCGCTCGGCCTTGCCGGCGATGCTCATGACAGCCTGCAGGCGGTCGGACGCGGCGTCCGACACCGCGGCGAACACGTCGTCCTCGTAGTCCTTGAAGACCGGGAACGCGCTCATCGCCTTCGGCAACTGGTTCGCGAGCTCGATCTGGGCCTCGCACAGCGCCTTGATGAACGGCTTGGCGGCGTCGAGGCCAGAGGCCACGACCTCCTCGGTCGGCGCGGTCTTGCCGGAGCGCACGAAATCGACGGTGCTCTCGGTGCCGCCCGCCTCGACCATCATGATCGCGACGTCACCATCGGGCAGGACGCGGCCGGCGACGGCCATGTCGAACGTGGATTCGGCCATCTGCTCGACGGTCGGGAAACCGACCCACTGGTCACCGATGAGCGAGACGCGGATGCCGCCGACCGGACCGGAGAACGGCAGGCCGGCGAGCGTGGTGGACGCCGACGCGGCGTTGATCGCCAGCACGTCGTAGCGCACCTGCGGGTTGAGCGCCATCACCGTGACGACGACCTGCACCTCGTTGCGCAGCCCCTTGACGAAGCAGGGGCGCAGCGGGCGGTCGATCAGGCGGCAGGCGAGGATCGCGTGCTCGCTCGGACGCCCCTCGCGGCGGAAGAACGAGCCGGGAATGCGGCCCGCGGCGTACATGCGCTCCTCGACGTCGACCGTCAGCGGGAAGAAGTCGATGGCGTCGCGCGGATTGTTCTGAGCGGTCGTGGCGGAGAGCAGCATGGTGTCCTCGTCGAGGTACACCGCAGCCGAGCCGTTCGCCTGCCGGGCCAACAGCCCGGACTCGAAGCGCACGACATGCTTGCCGTAGCTGCCGTTGTCAATGACGGCCTCCGTGAAGCGGAGGTCAGGTCCCTCCATGGCCATGGAGTGTTTCCTTTCGTGGGTGCCCACCCGCGCCGGCCAGGGATCGGTCTTCGATCGAGGCCCTCGGGGTGGACGCCGGCGCGGCCGGTCGACACCCCGCGAGCCACTACCGAGGACCGCAGGCATGGGCCAGGTGGGCAGTGGACATTCTTTTTCAGTTGTGGCGCCGCCCCGCGGCTGCGGGAACGACGAGCAGGCGGACGCCGGGGGCGTCCGCCTTTCACGCTACCGGCCGGACATGGTCCCAAGGGAGCGGCACGCAGCCACTCCCTCTGGACGGAAGTCCAAACTCACCGACGCAGGCCGAGGCGGGCGATCAGCGAACGGTAGTGTTCGACGTCCTGCTTCGCCACGTAGTTCAGGAGGCGGCGACGCTGGCCAACCAGCAGCATGAGGCCGCGGCGGCTGTGGTGATCGCCCTTGTGCTCCTTGAGGTGCTCAGTGAGGTGCGAGATCCGCTTGGTCAACAGCGCGATCTGGACGTCGGGGGAACCTGTGTCGCCCGGCGTCGTCGCGTATTCCTCGATGATCTGCTTCTTCGTCGCGGCATCCATGTGCTGCTCCCCTTCGTCCGTTGCGCGGTGCCATTCCCTGGTGTGGGTGGCTCTCTCGATCCGCGGGCGTCCTGACGCCAAGGGACAACCCTACCCGACGGGCAGCACGGGGGACGAATCGGCGGGGAGGTGCTTGCGGATGAGCCGCTGCAGCGGGCTGGTGAGGGCCATCACCATCATCGCGAAGTAGCCCGCACCGCCCGGGATGAGCAGGGCGATCCCGAGGGCCACCGTGTAGAGCACCGCCAGCGCCAGCGAGGCGGCCAGCCCACCCCTGCGGCGTTGCTGTCCATCGTCGCCGAGCTCGGGGTGCCGGCGCACCTCGAGGTGCATCGCGACCAAGAGCCACGCATTCGCCATCATGGTTCCGACGTACACCAGTTTCTGGACGGTGTCGGCCTGGACGGCGCTCACGAGGGCGAAGGCCACCGGCATGACGACGATCGTGAACATCCAGGCGGCATTCAGCGTCTCGAGCAGGCTGGTGACCCGCTCGACTCCCTCGAACAGGCCGCGGTGCATGCGCCAGAACATGGCGATCATCACGAAGCTGAAGACGAACACCCACAGGGAATCCATGCGGTCGTGCAGGAACTCCGCTGCCGTCAGGCCCTCGCTCCCGGCCGCCGACACGTGCTCCAGCAGGGGCAGGATCAGCAGCGTCAAGGCGATCGCGACGACGGCATCGGTGAAGAACACGACGCGTTCCGCCGAACTTGTTCGCGCTGGTCGGGGACCCATGGGCCCATCCTCAGCGTCCCCACGCCTGCTGCCGGCGCGTCCCCCATGTCGTGGGATTTCGTCACGCACGACGCAGCGTAGTAGCCTGCTGGGGCAGCGACAAAGGAGTGCAGATGGCGGTCGTGATCGGGGTCCCCCGGAGTCAGGAGGGGGAGGCCCGCTCCCCCATCGTGGGTGACGTGGTGAAGAAGCTCGCCGGGCTCGGCGCCAGCGTGGTGATCGAGAAGGGCGCGACGGACGCCGCGTTCGCATCCGCCGAGTCCCTGGGTGAGGTGACGTGGGTCGATTCGACCGCCGAGGTGCTCTCGGCGTCCGACATCGTCTGGACGATCAGCGGGCTGGCCCCCGACGACGAGGCGTCCCTGCGGCCCGGGCAGATCCTCATGGGCCTGCTGCAGCCCTACTCCAGCGCCGAACACGCCCAGCGCCTCGCGGACGCCGGCGTCACGGCCTTCGCGATGGAACTCCTCCCCCGCATCAGCCGCGCACAGAGCATGGACATCCTCTCCAGCCAGGGCGCCGCTGCGGGCTACCAGTGCGTGCTCATCGCGGCGGCGCGGGCGCCCAAGTTCTTCCCGATGCTCACCTACGCCGCCGGCACCATCCGGCCGTGCCGGGTGCTGGTCATCGGCGCCGGCGTCGCGGGCCTGCAGGCAGTCGCCACCGCCAAGCGCCTCGGCGCGATGGTGTTCGGCTACGACGTGCGACCCGAGACTCGCGAGCAGATCGAGTCCCTGGGCGCCAAGTTCGTCGACACCGGCGTCAGCGCCGCCGGCGAGGGTGGTTACGCCCGCGAACTCACCGACGACGAGCGGGCCCGGCAGGCGGACGCCCTCGCCAAGGCCGTCGCGAACTCCGACGTCGTCATCACCACGGCAGCCGTGCCCGGACGCCGCGCGCCCGTCATCGTGACGCGCGCGATGCTGGACGCGATGCGTCGCGGCTCGGTCGTGGTCGACATGGCCGCCGAGGGCGGCGGGAACGTCGAGGGCACGGTCGCCGGCAAGGACATGGCGGTCGGCCCCGCGCGCGTCGTCGGCCCGGTCAACCTGCCGGGACGGATGCCCGTGCACACCTCGGAGATGTTCGCGAAGAACCTGTACAACTTCACCGCTCCGATGATCGTCGACGGCGAGCTCGCGATCGACTTCGCCGACGAGGTCATCGCCGGCACCGCGCTCACCCACGGCGGCCGCGTCGTCCACGCCGGGGTCGCGACGGCGCTGCACCTGACCGATCGTTCCGGCGCCACGGCGTCCGATCCGGGCCCGGAGCCGCCACCCGGGCCGGAGCAGGAAGCGCAGCCCGAGCCGCAGCCCGCGGCGTCCGATCCGACCGACAGTGAGGGCGACCCGCGATGATGGATCTGCTGTACCTGTACATCTTCATCCTGGCCGCGTTCGTCGGCTACGAGGTGATCTCACGTGTGCCGGTGATCCTGCACACGCCGCTGATGTCGGGCTCGAACTTCGTGCACGGCGTCGTGCTGGTCGGCTCGATGTGGGCGTTGGCGCACGCGAGCACGCCGCTCCAGTTGGTGCTTGGCTTCCTGGCCGTGTTGCTGGGGGCGGCGAACGCGGCCGGCGGCTACGTGGTGACCGAGCGGATGCTCGGCATGTTCGCGGCGAAGGGCGACGCCAAGGCGATCGCCCGCAGGGAGGCCTGAGCATGACCTGGGTGCTCAACGGGGTCTACCTGATCGTCGCGATCCTCTTCATCCTCGGCCTCAAGGCCATGAGCTCGCCGAAGACGGCGCGCCGCGGAATCGCGTGGGCGGGTGTCGGCATGGTGCTCGCCACCGTCGCGACCCTCTTCGTGCCGGGCGAGCACGGGCTGGCGTACTTCGAACCGGGCAAGACCGTCAATCTGATCCTGCTCGTCGTGGCCCTGCTGCTCGGCGGGGGCGTCGCCGCGTGGCTCGGCCGCGTCGTCAAGATGACCGACATGCCGCAGATGGTGGCGGTGTACAACGGCATGGGCGGCGGCGCCGCCGCGCTCATCGCCGCGGTGGAGTTCACCTCCGAACAGCCGCCCACCGGCGTCCACGCCGTGTTGGCCATGCTGGGCGCCTACATCGGCTCGGTGGCCTTCACCGGCTCGGTCGTGGCGTTCTGCAAGCTGCAGGGCATTATGCAGAAGACGTTCCGGCTGCCCGCGCAGAACGCCGGCAACGTGATCCACGCGCTCGTGACTCTCGCCGTCGGCATCGCGATCGTCGTGTGGGGGCCGCACTGGTGGCTGTTGATCCCGTTCTTCGCCCTCGCGCTGTTCCTCGGCTTCGCGGTCACCGCGCCGATCGGCGGGGCGGACATGCCCGTGGTGATTTCGCTGCTCAACGCGTTCACCGGCCTCGCCGTCGGACTCGAGGGCTACGTGCTGGGCAACCCCGCCCTCATCATCGCCGGCATCGTGGTCGGCGCCGCGGGAACCCTGCTGACCCAGCTCATGGCCAAGGCCATGAACCGGCCGCTCACCAACGTCCTGTTCGCCCCGATCACCGGCGAGGCACAGGCGGGCGGCGCGCTCGAGGGCAGCATGAAGGAGCTTTCCGCGATGGACGCCGCCGCCATGATGCGGTACGCCTCCAGCGTCGTCATCATCCCCGGCTACGGCATGGCCGTGGCGGGCGCCCAGCACAAGGTGTGGGAGATGACCAAACTGCTGGAGGAGGCCGACGTCGACGTCAAGTTCGCCATCCACCCGGTGGCCGGCCGCATGCCCGGCCACATGAACGTGCTGCTGGCCGAGGCCGGCGTCCCCTACGACCAGATCTTCGACCTGGACGAGATCAACGCCGACTTCCCGCTCACCGACGTGGCGCTCGTCATCGGTGCCAACGACGTGGTCAACCCCGTGGCGCGCACCGACAAGTCCAGCCCGATCTACGGCATGCCCATCCTGGACGCCGACCGCGCCCGCCAGTGCATCGTCATCAAGCGCGGCCGGGGCGCGGGTTACTCCGGCATCGAGAACGCGCTGTTCTACGCCGACAACACCTCGATGCTCTACGGCTCGGCCCAGCAGGCGATCGCCGAAGTCATCACGCACCTGAAGGAACTCAGCTGACCCGGTGACCACGCGCCGGCCAGCGGAACCCCGCGACCCGTCGATGGTGTGAACGGTGCGTGAACCACCGCCGGGGCCGACCGCCCGGAGGGCAAGATGCGGTTTGCGTTCGGTGCCGGATCGTGGAGACTGGGGGGAGCACTTGACGCTGCCCATGATTGGAAGGAGCACCATGGCGATGCCCGCGCAGGAACCCCAACCCCAGGTCACCGTGCGACTCGCCACGGCCGAGGACCGCGAGGCTCTCGAGGCGAACGAGACCACCAAGACGACCGGTCTGACGGCGCGTTATCTCGAGATGCAGGATGAGGGTGACTTCTACGTCGTCGTCGGTCTGCTCGACGACGAGATCCGCGGGCGCGTGATACTGGACTGCCGACACTCCAACGAACTCGCGCCCGAGATGAAGCTGCTCTGGGTCGTGCCGGACGCCCGTCGTCAGGGCCTCGGCGTCGCGCTCACGTCCTACCTGGAGAAGCTGGCTGCCGAGCTCGGCCACGACGCGATCTTCTTGGGCGTCACGCCGGACAACCCGGCCGCGATCCCGCTGTACATCAGCCTCGACTACACCCCGACCGGCGCCCACCGCAGCGCGGTCAACCTGTCCGTCATCGACGGCGAGAACGGCGGAACCGACGAGCCCACCGAGGCGATCTACCGAAAGTCCCTCAAGCTGCGCTGACGGCGCGGCTGTGCCCTGCTCCCCGTTGCCCGGGGCATCGGGCGGGCGAAACGCCTCAGGCGTCCGCAACCGCGAGGACGCGGCGGCGAGTGCGTCCGCCGAAGAGATCCAGTTGCAGTCCGTGGTCAACCACGCTGACGCCGACCACCGTGACCGAACCGGTGAGCAGCGCGACGCGCAGCGACAGCACGGTGGACGGGCTGTCGGCGGAGATGACGACGCTCGTGCCGTCGGCGAAGCCGAGGTACCAGCGGCCCTCCCATTCCGTCGGCTCGATGCGCCGGACGGGGGTGCCGCGCTCCTGGATCACACACAGGTGACGGACGAGGGCGGACGACGGGGTCAGGTGGTCGCGGATGACGCGCCGGGCGATGCGGTTCAGTTCGACGACGTCGCGGGGCGAGAGCCCCAAACCCGACGCTCCCCGCAGGGCGGCACCGCGGACGGATGCGCGAGCACGGTCGAGGAGGGCGACCAGCACCACCAGCCCACCCATGCCCACCCACGCCCATGCGGATTCCACACACCCATTGTG
>JAKDIK010000109.1 GCA_030450535.1 Propionibacteriaceae bacterium | reverse complement strand
CTGGTAGGGGGACCGGCACCCGGTCGTGGGGGGCGGGAATCCGCAGCAGGGCGACGAGGCGGGAGCACTCCGACTCGGGATGGACCACAGGTTCTCCCGCGCAGGTGGGCAGGAGGCAGCACAAGACGGCCGTCTGGACCTGTCCGTAGATGAGGTCGGTGGCGTGGGGCGTCGTCAGGGTCCGGGCGAGGAGGTCGTCCCACGTCCCGGTGCCGGCGAACTCGGCGGCCCACAGCCACACCAGCTCCCCGCATTCGCCCGTCAGCTCGCCCAGCCCGGCCGCGGCACGGTCCTGCAGCCGGGGCAGTTCATCATGGATGAACTCTCTCTGCCACTCGTCGATCCGCCGCGGATCCTCCAGGCCGATGAAGGCCCCGATGCGGTGCAGGTAGCGGCTACGGCCGGCGAGGGCAGCGCGGCGGAGCTTCGCGAGCGCCGTCCACAACTCCACGTACAGCCGCTCACCGTCGGGGACGAGGGCCTCCCACAGGCTGGCGGCCGCCGGATCGGGCCCGGAATCCGCTCCCGAGGCCGCGGCCTGGAGCAGGTCGGTCGCCGACGCGACGGGCGTCTTGTCCAGTCGGGAGGAACGGGTGAGGAGTCGCTGGCCGGCCCCGGTGAGCAGGGCCCGGTCCAGGGTGCGTTCGGGGGTGGACACGGCGTCGGCCACCGTCTGGACCCCGGTGTCGGTGGGCAGCCGTGTGGTCATCGGCGCGAGGATCCGCAGTCGGGCCACCGGATCCGACGGCAGGGACCTCGCCCAGAGCGAACCCGAGGTGGCGAGGCCGGAAGCCGTTCGGGCGATGAGCCCGGCGGCATCGGCGAGTGATCCGCACTGGGCGACCGCCGCCTGCATGAGCTCGTCCTGCGCTTCCACTCCCGTCCACTGACCCGTGCCGGCGTGGATCCGGACCCGTGCGTCGGCGCGCAGCTGCTCGACCCACCCGGCGGCTGTGGTTGGAGACGGAACCCACGGACGTCCATAGGCGGGCGGACCGAGGAGGCCGGGGGCGCCTGCGGAGGCCAGGACGGCGTTGGCGACATCCCTGGCGAGGTCGGCCTCCTCGTCCACCTCTGGCTGAACGGACTGGAGGGACTGCAGGGCTCCGCGTACCTCAAGTGGCCCAATGGGGATATTGGCGGCGCGGTAGGTGAGAGACGCCTTGCCGAGGTCAGCGGCGGGGGGGATCCGCAACTGGGCAGCCAAGGTCTCGAAGTCCCCGCCCTCGCCGGTGGCGAAGGTCCACCAGGACAGGGCAGGCAGCGGACGTCCGCCGTTGTCGACGACACCTCCGGCCCACAAGGGCGTGCCACGCGGGGTGAACGTCGGGACGAGCACGGCGACGTAGGTCGTCAGCGGCAGCAGCCGGCGCAACGACAGCAGCCGGGAGAACCGGTCGGGCGCCGGAGTTCCGAGATCGTCGTTCGTCTCGCTGTCGGGGGCTTGGACATGGGCCCACCGCCACGACGTCGTGAGGTCGTAGTCGGCCAGCACCGAGGAGGACAGGGTCACCGTCGTTCCCGAGATTCTCACCTCGTCCGGGGTGCCGACGACCAGCGCCAGCCACGGGCGCAGGGTGTCGCCCTCGGCCCGGCGGGGCGTGTAGCGCCACGGCAGGTCGGGTGCGTGGAAGTCCACATGGGTGCACTTTGTCGTCTCCTCGTCACGGACCCCCGGTGCCGGTGCCCGGTGCCGGATCGCGCGTTCGGTGAGACGCGCGACGTCGGAAGCGCTCCGGAACTCGAAGCCGATGTCCGCGCTCGCCGGTTGGGCCGGCACGGCCGAGTCCGTGAGGGTCACCTGGAGGGTGCGTCCCAACCGTCCGTCCTGTTCGGTGGACTGATGGACGAGCCTCGGCCGGCGCCAGCTGCTGAACCGGGCCATCACAGCACCCCATCCAGGGAGACCGACGGGCTGGACGTGGGCACGGCGAACGATCCGGTCGCCCTTGCCGCGAGGAAGGCGTCCGCAGAGTGCTGGGCGCCGCCGACCGGGGTAGTCCAGCGTTCGGCTGTGAGGACGATGTCGGTGGGCCGGGCCACGACGGCGGCTCCACGGTCGCGTTCGAGGATCGATTGCACGAGCCCCGCATGGACGCTCCTGAGTGTGGCCGAGAAGTCGAGGATGACGAGGCTCCGTCGGGGGAGGCGCAGCAGGTTGAGCCCGGGCGCGCAGGGGGCCGTCGTCGCCGAAGTCGCGTGGGACTGGGCTACCTCGAGGCTGAATCCGGACCGTCCGCGGGAGAAGGTGGGGGCCGACAGGGCCTCGGCGTCCGACAGGTTCGTGTACGTGCCGACCGCGAACTCGTCCTCCTCGACTCCGATGGCCAGCGGGGCGGCGCCCGGCTCAGCGCAGGCCACGCCCAACGTCCGCCCGGACCCCAGCGGGACCCCTTCCGCCTTGTGGAGGACGCGATCGAGGGGAATTCGGTGCTGTTCCCAGATCACCCGACCGACGGGGATGATGGTCGGTGACGCGCCAGCGAACACCACGTCCGGATCGTCGCCGTCCCCACGCAGGTTCTCGGGGGTGCTGATCTCGCCGGCGAGGTGTTGGGCGAGGTTGGAGATGGCGGGCAGCGACTCCGGCGGCCGGCTGTCGAGGGTGATGGTGACGTTCTTGCTGATCCGGACGATCACCTTCACGCTAGCCTCGGCCCGCAGGACGAGCGGTCCTGGGCCGCTGAGTTCACCGCGGACCCGGATGCTGGCGAATTCCCACCCGGCGAAGCTGGCCGACATCCCGGCGTCGATGCGAGCGGTGAACCGGAAGGGTCGGAACTGGATCAGGGCGTCGAACCCGAACCACCCGTGGACCCTGATCGGGCCCAGCCTGATGCCGGCCTCCGTCCTCGTCCCGAACTGGACCGTGTTGGACGTGACCGCGTAGTACATCTCCTGGGTGAACCACACGATCCCGAGGTCCACCCCTGCCCCCGCCCGGGGGATCTGAGGGACGGCCAGCCCGCCGGGCGCGAACTGGGGGTGGAATCCTCCCACGCTGAACAGGAAGTACGGGTTGGGGCCGAACCCGATGCGCAGGGCCAGCCCACCTGTGATCCGCAGGATGCCGAGGATGTGGGAGTTCACCAGGGCACCGTCGAAGAAGATGAGGGACGCCGTCGCGTCGATCCCCCCGATGAAGTCCATCCGAAGGTAGACGAGGGCGAAGTCCTCCGAGCCGACGACGAGGCGCGCGGACCCGGCGACGAAGATCTTGCGCGGGCCGGGGAGTTCGATGAACACCCCCACATCAAGGGTGAACAGGTACAGCCAATTGAGCTGCAGGGTGGGGCCGATGATGAAGGTGCCACGCTCGTCGGGGAACAGAGTCCTCAACTCGCCCAGGATTCTGGGGGCATTGCGGGTCGGGTCGTCGGTGAACAGGACGTCACCAGCGGTGCCGCTGACGAGCTTTTCACGCAGCTTGTCGGTGTCGGCTCGACGATGGATCCCGATCAGGCCGCCGATTCCGGACACGGCGAAGCCGAAGCCGATCTGGATCCCGGGAGGGGGCAGGCGGATACCGATGACGGCGACGAAGGACACCGGCCCGCCGGGCAGTTCTTTGTAGATCCCGAACGCGAACGCGCCGATGCCGAGGATCTTCAAGGTCAGCGCGCCCCCGAACTCGCCCGGGCCCAGCTTCCCGACGAACCCACCGCCACTGACCGGTCCCGCGTCGAGGGACAGTCCGATCCCCGTCGGCTCCAGGACCCCCGCGTTGCCGGACATCCACCGTCCCAGCCACACCCCGGCCCCCGTGATCGTCGCCTTGAGGGGGCCGATCTCGGCGCGGGCGTCGAACCGGAACAGGGTGCGGAAGAACAGACCGGAGGGGCTGATCGCCACCTCAAGTCGGGTGAGCATGTCGTCGAGCCACAGTCCCAGCCCGGGTCCTCCGAGAGCGAAGCCTAGGTGGGTGGGGATGTCGATACCGATTCCGTCCGTCCCGGCTCCCTGAACGCCGACGCCCTGAAGGTAGGGCAGCGAGAAGTCCGAGGAGAAGGTGATCGAGCCGGGCAGCGCGAGCCCGGCCGCCAGCGGCTTGAGAAGGTCGGTGCCCACGCCAAGGCGGAGGCCGTCGAGCTTGGTGACAAGTGCGAACAGGGGGACGGCGGCTGTCGGGTCGGCCGGTCTGGCCGCGACCGTGAGGCCGAGGCGGATGTCCCTGACCGCGAAGAAGGTGCCGTCACGGCGTCCGAGGAGGAAGGCGTCGTCGTCGGCTTTCCTGGCCTTGCTCAGGAAGAACCCGACCTGGGCGTCCGGACGCACCGCGGGGGACACATCGAAGCCGCCGTCCGTGACAACGATCCGCGCACTCACCGCGGCGTCCCCACGGACGTCACCAGTCAGGACCCAGCCGACGGGCAGCCGCACCCGGGCGCTGCGGACGAGGCTTGACGCGGCGTCCAGACGCAGCTCAAGTCCGGCCAGGCCCGCCGCCGGCGGGTCGGGACGCAGGACGGCCAGGCGTGGGGCGACCGTCGGGAACCCCCCTGGTTGCTCCTTGAGCTGCTGGAGCCACTCGACGAGGGTGCCGGCTTCCAGGCGGGTCAGCAGCTCCTGCCCGAGCGGGACCGCGATCGGCGAGTTGATGAGCTCGACGAGGTCGTCCAAGGACACCCCATCACCCACAGGCAGGGCCAGGAAGCCGGCCCGGGCGTACTCCCGGGCGACGAGTTCCACCGGGGAGGCGAGAAGCAACAGCATCAGCGCCTGGACCGCCTTCGCGTCCTTCACCGAGGGGACCCGGTTCAGCAGCGTCGTGATCGCCTGGCTGCCCGGGTCTCGAGTGAAGGCCCGCAAGACGTCCCAGTTGATGGCGAACGACCGCGGGGTCGCGTCCGGGTTCCAGGGGCCGGGCATGACGCCGGCCAAGGCCAGAGTTTCGGCGCCCCGCGGGAGGTGGACCTGCAGAACGCGGATGACCAAGGTCTCCCTGGCTGTCACATTGCCGGTGATGGAGCGGAAGGTCGCCAGCCAACGCTCCAGGCCTTCGCCCGACGGCTCGAGGTCGAGTTCGGTAAGGCGCTCAATGTCCGCTGCGATGTCGCTGAGCACTGTCGGCAGCGGCGGCTTGCTGGGATCGCCTCCCACAGATGAACGGATGAAAGACGCTAGCGTGCTCAGGATGTCCATGCGAACCCCTCGGGTTCAAGAGCCTGGTATGCGGAGCTGTTGAAGCACTGAGGCCGCGCGAGCGGGCTCGCAGTGGCGAACCGGGAGGTCCCTCGTCTGTCCTGGTTGGGCGCAGACGTCAGTCAATCGCGCGGGGCCGAACTTCCCTCAGGGCCCCGGATCCTCAGCCGAGGATAGGTCATCCTAACCCGGCCAAGTCAGTGTCACAAGAGTGACAAGCCTGTCCCTATGCGGGCTACTCGTAGTTGAGCGTGGTGGGTCGTTGATGCAAGGGCTCGTGGCCTTGCGCTGGGATGGGTGTTGCGAAGCATCCTCCCGGACAAGGACCACGAGCTGTGATCGAGCCTATGTGCTCGCGGCGTGACGCTGCGAGCGTGATCTTCAACCTGCCCGACTACCACGTGATCGACGCGGTCGACCTGCCCTCGGGCGGTCGACGCGTGATCGTGCAGGCCGACACTGTGGCCGATGGCTGCCCTGACTGCGGGGTGGTGTCGGCCCGGGTCCGTGCCTGGTGTCGGCAACGCGTGAAGGACATCCCGCACGCTGGCAGCATCGAGGTCATCGTCGTGAAGCCGCGGCTGGTGTGTGCGGAGGGGGCGTGCTCGCGGCGGACGTTCACCCAAGCCACAGCAGAGTTGCCGGTGCGGGCTCGGTGCACGAGTCGGCTACGGCGGGGCCTGTTGGAGGCCGTGATCGATCACGGCCGGCCCGTCGCCGCTGTGGCCGCCAGCTTCGGGGTCGCCTGGTGGACTGCCCAGAAGACGGTGAACAGCGCGATCGACACGCTGCCCGATACCGATGCTCTGCACGTCACCCAGCTCGGCGTCGATGAGCATCGCTACCGGAAGGTGCGCTGGTACCGGGACCCCGACACTGGCGGCTGGTCCCGGGTCGAGCCATGGATGACCACGATCGTGAACACCCGCTGCGGCCAGGTCCTCGGCGTCGTCGATGGCCGTCACAGCGCCGCTGTCGAAGGCTGGTTGACCGCCCGTAGCCAGGTCTGGCGGGACCGTGTCACAGTGGTGGCGATCGACCCCTCGGGTCCGCTGAAGGTTTGGTTGACCTCCGGGTTTATGCCGCCAGTGTAGCGGTTGGTTTCATGATGAGTTCGAACTCGACGGGGGTGAGTTTCCCGAGCCGGCGTTGACGGCGTTTGCGGTGGTACTTCCCCTCGATCCAGGACACGATCGCCAGCCGTAGTTCCTCTCGTGTGCTCCAGGACCGTCGGTCGAGGACGTTCTTCTGCAGGAGCGCGAAGAACGACTCCATTGCCGCGTTGTCACCGCATGCCCCCACGCGGCCCATGGAGCCGGTCAGGCCGTGGCGTTTGAGGGTCTTCAGGAAGCGTCTGGAGCGGAATGGGGACCCGCGGATGCTCTCCTAATAGTCAAGCCGCGGTTTTGTGTGGCTTGGTGTTCGGGGTGATGTGTTCGGTGCCGGGGTTGAGGAGGTAGTAGACCTCGCGGGCGAGATAGCGTTTCAGGCAGCGGATGGTCTCGAGTTTGGAGTGGCCTTCGGCGGTCTTCTTCGCGACGTAGGCCTTGGTTCTCGGGTCGAGCCTGAGGCGACTGATCACGGCGAGGTGGAGGGCGCGGTTGGCCTGTCGGTCGCCTCCGCGGTTGAGCCGGTGCCGGTGTGTCATTCCGGATGAGGCGGGCAGGGGCGCCACACCGCAGAGCATCGCGAAGGCCGCTTCGGATTTCATTCGGTCAGGGTTGTCACCGGCAGTCACGAGGAGTTGTCCGGCGACTTCGATGCCGATGCCGACCCGTTCCAGGAGTTGTGGGGCGAGGGCTTCCACGATGGGGGTGATGAGGTCGTCGAGGTCGGCGATCTCGTCGGTGAGTTCCAGGTAGCGGCGGCCGAAGGACTTCAGTGCGACCCGGTAGGCGACGACGGGGTCGGTGGCGTTGGAGACGTCGGGTCGCCAAGCGGCCAGATGGCGGATCAGCTGCATTCGTGTCAGGTTACGAATCTGGTCGCGGACCTCGTCGGGAGCTGCGACGATGGACATCCGTAGCAGTTGCAGTGCGTTGCGTCGCTCGCGGACAGCTTGGGCGCGTGCCACTCGCAGGATTCGAAGGGCTTCGACTGCGCCGTCCTTGGACTTCGGAATCGTGGTTCGTCGTTGGTGGAGCGCTGCCCGGGCAGCGTTGATGGCATCCAGGTCGTCGTCTTTGCCCTTGCGGCGACGCTCTGATCGGTCGGGTCGGTCGAACCTCCAGGACAGTGACGTCGTGCTTGGCGAGGTGTCGTGTGAGGCCAGCGCCGTAGGAGCCGGTGCCCTCGATGCCGATCCGGATCAGTTCGCCGTGGCTACGCACCCAGGCCAACAAAGCGCGGTATCCGGCCCGGGTCGTGGCGAAGCTGCCGGTGCCCAACATGGTGCCGGTTGCGTCCACGACCGCGGCGACGTGGACGTCCTTGTGGGTGTCCACGCCGGCGAATACTGGCGGGCGTGATTGATGCGTCCCGGTGGGGTCGGGTTTGATGTTCATGTCGTGCTCCGATCTGTTCACATGGGCCGGACACGGCATCGCGCGCCACCAGACCGGCGGACAAGACAGTGATGAGCGCCTGTTGGCGCAGGCTCTCCTTAGGTCACTCCGGCGGCGAGGCGTGACGCCTCGCCGGGTGTTCTCAAGGGACCGACAGATCCGAGGAAAGACAGCAGATGTCGATAGGAGTGAGGAGCCTGTCAAATTCTCTGTGTAAGTGGTCTGGGTCAGGTGTGTTTTATAGGTAGGCGTTGATGCGTTCTGGGTAGACGAGGGACAGCTCGCCGAGGGCGGCTTTCCAGCCTTGGATGACGGAGCCTTCGACGAGCTTGC
>JAKDIK010000358.1 GCA_030450535.1 Propionibacteriaceae bacterium | reverse complement strand
CAGCCGGAACCGCGCCGCACCAGTGATGAGACGCGCCTCGCCCTCGACGCCGATCCGCAGGCCGTGGTCGGCGACCAGCCGCGCGGCGAAGGCATCGTAGGTCATGATGAGCTGCTCGCCGGCGTCGTCGAGGCCCTCGGCGTCCACCACACCCGCCCGCGCGAGCGCCGCACGCACGCGTCCGCTCAACTCGGCGGCAGCCTTGCGGGTGAAGGTGAGGCCGAGCACCTCCTCGGGACGCACCTGCCCGGATCCGACCAGCCAGACGACGCGCGCCGCCATGACCGTCGTCTTGCCCGAACCCGCGCCGGCGATGATGACACCGGGCTCCAGCGGAGCCGCGATCGCGGCCAGTTGCTGCTCCGAGAACGGGATACCGAGCGCATCGCTCACCTCGGCCACGTCGGTGAAGCGCCTCATGCGACCACCTGCCCACTCCGCGCCGGGCAGCTCGACCGCACCGGGCAGTAGGTGCACTGCTCCCCCGGATGGGCGTCGAAGCGCCCCTGGGCGAGGACGTCGCAGGCGCGTGCCACCTGGTGGTGCACCCACGTCGGGTAAGCCAGCTCGTCGGGATCATCGGTGAGGTGGGGGCTCTCTGCGAGCGAGGGCTGGCGGAATTCCTTCGGCCACCCCTCGCCGTCCTCGGTGCGCAGATACACCAGGCTCGCGCCCGCGCTGGGTGCCGCCTCGCCGAACCCGCCCACCTCGGCGGCGAGCTGGTAGATGCCGATCTGCGGGGTCTGCGCCGCGGCCCTCGCCGTCGGCACGGTGCGTCCGGTCTTGAAGTCGACGATCTTCAACGAACCGTCCTCACGGCGCTCGAGGCGATCCACGGCGCCGACCAGCTGGACTGTGCGGCCGTCCACCTCGATCTCTGCGCGAAACGGCACCTCGACCCCGACCAGGTCGGCGTGGTCGTGACCCGCCTGCCAGGCGAGGAAGCGCCCGACGGCGGCGTCCGCCTCCGCCCGCTCGGAGGCCGAGAGCCACGCGGCCGGGAACGGGATCGAGCCCCACACCGCGTCGAGCGCGGCCGCCACGTCGCCGGGGGCCAGCTCGCCGGACGCCGCGCGCTCGGCCACGGCATGGATCACCGAGCCAAGGATGGTGCGGATTTCCCGCGGCGGCTCCGCCCGCGCCTCGCGGGAGAGGAAGTACTTGCGCGGGCACGTGAGCAGCGACTCGACCTGGCTGGGGCTGAGCCGGATCGGTCCCTCGCCGGCCGGCGCCGCGCGGCTCGTTGGCTCGTGGATGCCCCACCACCGGGCCGGATGGGCATCCGGCGCGAGAGCGAAGCCGTCGTCGTCGGTCGCGTCCGCCAGCCGCGCCAGCCGGTCCGCCGCCGCGTCGCGCACCGCCGGGGACGCCGTCTCGTCCTGGGCGCACCGCCGCAGTTCGGCGACCAGCGCCCGCAGGGTGTGCAACGCCGGCGGGGAGGCCAACACGTGCCGCACCGGCACGCCGAGCTCGGCGAGAAAGCGCGAGGGCCGGTCCTCCTCCCCCTCGGTGCCCTCCACCGCGGTCACGAGCAACCGTCGCTCGGCCCGGGAGCACGCCAGCAGGAACAGTCGCCGCTCGGTCGCCACCAGATCGCGCGCCGTGATGCCGACGCTCAACTCGGCCCCGGCCGCCGAGGCGCCGAGCCGCTGCGGGTCGAAGACGGAACCGCGCCGTCGCACGTCGGGCCACACCCCCTCCTGCACGCCCGCCACCACGACCAGCCCCCAGTGCCGCCCCTTGGCGCGGTGCGCCGTCAGCAGCCGGACGCCGCGGCCCGCGACCGCCGCCTCCCGCTGGCTGTCGGCCGGGATCTGCTGCTGGGCCACCTCGGCGGCGAACCACTCCACCCCCGCCGCACCGCCGGGACCCAGCGACTCGCGCGCCAGGTCGAACAGGGCGCAGACGGCGTCGAGATCGTGGTGTGCCCGCGGGGACGCATCGCCGCCGCGCACGGCGTCCGCGCGGAGACGCTCGGGCCAATCGGTGCCCGCCCACAGCTCCCACAGGACGGCCTCGGGCCGTGCGTCGCGGGCGACCAGCGCCGTGGCACGGGCGAGCAGATCGCGCCGGGCCGCCAGCGCATCCTCCCCCTCGGGCACGGCCCGGACGCCGGCCAACGCCTGGGCGACCAGCTCGTCGGTCGGCGTGCCGGCCGCCGTCGGATCCGCGGCCCGCAGCCGCCGCCCCACCGACCGCAGGACCACCGCGTCGTAGCCGCCCCAGCCGGACAGCAGCAGCCGCGTCGCCTGGTCGCTGTCCGGGACGCCCCCCGCGCCGGCCACCTCCAGCCCCAGCAGCAGGGGGCGCACCGCCAGCTCGGACGCCAGCCCGATCTCGTCGCCCGCCACCTCGACCGGGATCCCCGCATCGGTCAGCGCGCGGGCCAGAGGCGGCAACTGCGTGCGGCCCGAACGGACCAGGACCGCCATCGCCCCCCACGGCACGCCGGCGTCGAGGTGGGCGCCCCGCAATTCGCCGGCGATGTGGCGCGCCTGCGTGGCCTCGTCCGGAAAGGTCAGCACATCGATCCGGCCTGCGCCCGCGCCGCAGGCGCCGCGGTAGTCGGCCACGGCGTCGGCACCCAGCGCC
>JAKDIK010000108.1 GCA_030450535.1 Propionibacteriaceae bacterium | reverse complement strand
TGAAACGACCCGCCTGGGCTGAGGCCAACGACCTGCTGCGCGACTACTACGACACGTCGATCCGGACGCCGTCGCGCGCTTCACCGAGGCTGACGTCGAGCGGCTCATGGCGGACGCCGGCATCGGCATCCTCGAGCACCGCTGAGTGCACAGCGGAGGGCTCAGTTCTGGGCGACCTCACCCACGGACGCCGCGCCGCCCTCCTGCTGCGGTGACGGGTCGCCGGCGGGCACGCTGACGTCGCTGGGCTCCTCGGCGCGGACGGCATGGCCGCCGAACTGGTTGCGCATCGCGGCGACCATCTTCATCGTCGGGCTGTCCTCCTGCTGGCTGACGAACCGGGCGAACAGCGCGGCGGAGATCGTCGGCACGGGGACGCCGAGGTCGACGGCGGCGTTCACCGTCCAGCGGCCCTCCCCGGAGTCCGCGGCGTAACCCTCGATGGCGTCCAAGTGGGGGTCGGCGTCCATGGCCCGCACCATGAGATCGAGCAACCAGGAGCGGATGACCGTCCCCTCGCGCCAGCTCTCGAACACCTCGGGCACGTGCGTGACGATGCCGGCGCGCTCGAGCAGCTCCCAACCCTCGGCGTAGGCCTGCATGAGGCCGTACTCGATGCCGTTGTGGACCATCTTGGCGAAGTGGCCCGAGCCGGCGTCCCCCGCGTGGACGAAGCCGAACTCGCCCTCGGGCTTGAGCGCCTGGAAGATCGGCATGACGTGCTCGACGGCGTCCTCGGGACCGCCGCACATGAGCGCGTAGCCGTTCTCGAGCCCCCACACGCCGCCGGAGACGCCGCAGTCGATGAAGCGGATCCCCTTCTCGCCGAGTTGTTCGGCGTGGCGGGCGTCGTCGGTCCACGGGCTGTTGCCGCCGTCGATGACGATGTCGCCCTCGCCGAGGTGGTCGGCCAGCTCGCCGAGCACGGCGTCCGTCACCTTGCCGGCGGGCACCATCACCCACACCACCTTGGGGCTGTCGGTGAGCTGAGCCACCATGTCGGCCTGGTCCTTGGCGTCCGAGATCTCGGGGTTGGTATCGAAACCGACCACCGTGTGGCCCGCGCGGCGGAGCCGCTCGCGCATGTTGCCGCCCATCTTACCGAGACCGATCAGTCCGAGTTGCACGATGTCCTCCTTCGCCGTGGCGTCCCCTCGGACGCGCTGCCAGCCTAGTCACGGCCGAGTGGTGCCGACAGCTATAGAATCACCCGACAGCGTCCCGTCCTCGAACCAGGAGTCGCAGGTGTCCGACACCGCAGCGCAGACCGCTCCCCGAACCCGTCGCCTCCCGAGTCCGGGGATGACGTGGGTGGTCGTCGGCGCGCTCATCGCCGCCTACCTGGTGGTGCTCCTGGTCGGGTTCGCCCTGGCCGACCGTCCCCCGCTCCCCGCGCGCATCCAGGCCGACCACCTCACCGCGATGGCGTCCCTGGTCGCCGATCTCACCGCCCGCTTCGCAGCCCTGACCACCCTGGGCGCCGCCGCCGGCTACGTCGCTTTCGCGCGCGAGCGCCGCCTGCTGACGGTGGCCGGTCGCGCAGGACAGGTCTGGGCCGCGGCCGCGCTGCTCAACACCGTCACCAACCCCGCCTACGTCAACGGCGTCCCGATGGGCACCGTGCTGACCCCCGCGAGCTGGTGGACGTTCCTCGGCGCCTCCCCCTCCGCACTGGCCTGGCTCGTCAACGCCCTGGTCGCGATCGGCGTCGTGATCGCCGCCTACACCGCCCGCGGCCCCGGCGCGCTCGCCCTCGGCTGGCTCGCCGGCACCCTGGCGCAGGTTTTCGTCGTCGTCACCGGCAACGTGACCGTCGGTCTCAACCACGACTGGGCCACCGACGCCTCCATCGTGCTCACGCTCGCGTTCGTCCCGATGGCGAGCGGTGCGGTCGGCGCGTGGCTCGCCGGCGAGGCGGACGCCGTGCGCCGCTACCACCGCATCGTCCCGGCCCTGGTGACCCTCACCGGCGCCGGGCTCATGGTGGTCGCCTGGCAGCAGCTCGCCGGCCAGCGGCTCACCGGCCAGATGTACGGCATCGGCGTCGGCGGCACGTTCGCCGTGCTCGCGGCGCTTCTCATCAGCTGGTTGATCCGCCAGTTCACCGACGAGGCGGACGGCGCCCGTCCGGCGCGCGCCGTGCGCTCGGTGACCCGCGACGTCGTTCTCGTCGTGGTGTGCCTCGGGTTCGCGGTCGCGGAGAACCACATCCCCAGCCCCCGCTTCCTCGAGCCCCAGAACATCCAGATCAACTACCTCGGCTACGAGGTGGCCGTCGCCCCCACCCTCGAGCGACTCTTCTGGCTCGGCCGTCCCAACGCCCTGTGGATCGTGCTCGCCGCGTTCGCGGTCGGCGCCTACGGCTGGGGCATGTACCGGGCGCGCACCCGCGGCGTCCGCTGGCCCCTGCCCCGCCTGATCTCCTGGTGCGCGGCCTGGCTGCTCATGACCTACCTGGCCATCAGCGGCCTGTGGGAGTACTCGACGGTCATGTTCAGTTGGCACATGGTCGTCCACATGACCGTGAACATGCTCGTCCCGGTGCTCGCGGTGCTCGGCGGTCCGCTGACACTGCTGCGCGCGGCGTCCGACCCCCATCCCGAACCCACGAGCCCCGCCGCGATCCTCGGGGACCTCGAGGCGACGCCGCTGTGGCGGCTGTCGACCAGCCCGCCCATCGCCTGGCTGGCGTACGTCGGCAGCCTGTTCTGCGTCTACTTCACCCCGCTGTTCCCGTGGCTGATGCGCTACCACTGGGCCCACCAGTTGATGCTGCTCTTCTTCGCGACGACCGGCTACCTCTTCTTCAACCTGATCGTCGGCCACGACAAGACCGCCTGGCAGATCCCCCATCTCATCAAGCTGGCCCTGGTGATCTCGATCATGCCGTTCCACGCGATCTTCGCCGTCGGCATCCTGAGCTCCCGCTCCCTCATCGGGGCGCCCTTCTACGAGACGCTCGCCGTGCCGTGGCTGCCCGACCTCATGGCCGACCAGAACACCGCCGGCCAGGCCACGTGGATCCTGGGCGAGGTGCCGCTGTTCATCGTGCTGCTCGCGCTGGCCGCGCAATGGTTCCGTTCGGACTCCGCGGACGCCGACCGCATCGACACGGCCTCGGACGCCGGCGATGACGACTCCTTCGACGCCTACAACGACATGCTCGCCGAACTCGCCCGCCGCGACGTCGAGGAACACCGCGCGGACGCCCTGGGCCGGGGCGAGCGATGACCGACACCGCGACCGCGCCCGGCGGGCTCGATCAGCGCGTCGAGCTCGACGTCGCGGGGATGACGTGCGCGGCGTGCGCCGCCCGCATCGAGAAGCGCCTGGGCCGGATGCCGGGCGTGAGGGCCACGGTGAACTACGCCACCGAGCGCGCCGTCATCTGGGGCCTGCCCCCGCAGCGGGCGCCCGAGGCCATCTCGGTCATCGAGGCGGCGGGCTACGAGGCCTCCCCGGTCGTCGACGGCGAGGAGGCGTCCGGCTACGCCGACCGCGTCAGGATGCTGCGCAACCGCCTCATCGTGGCCGCGTTCCTCACCGTCCCGCTGGGCGACGTGGCCATCGTGTTGGCGCTCGCGCCCCAGATGCGCTTCCCCGGGTGGGAATGGGTGCTGCTGGTGGCCGCCCTCCCCGTGGTCTTCTGGTGCGCCTGGCCGTTCCACCGGGCCGCCTGGCGCAACCTGCGCCACGGCGCGACCAGCATGGACACCCTCGTCTCCCTCGGCATCCTCGCCGCCTTCACATGGTCGCTGATCGCCGTGGTCACGGGCTCCGCGGACGCCTCGGGTTACTGGCTCGGCTATGGCATCGCCCCGGCCGGCGCCGATGCGCTCTACCTGGAGGTGGCGGCGGCCGTCACGACGTTCCTGCTCGGTGGGCGCTACATGGAGGCCCGCTCCAAGCGGTCCGCGCGCAGCGTCCTGTCCGCGCTCGGACGCCTCGCCCCCAGCACGGTGCGACGCGTCCGCGACGGTGTCGAGGAGGTGATCGACCTCGGCGAACTCCGCGTCGGCGACCGCTTCGCGATCCTGCCCGGCGAGCGCGTCGCCACCGACGGCACGGTGGTGCTCGGCTCCAGCGCGCTCGACACCTCGATGATGACCGGCGAGCCCGTGCCCCGCGAGGTCACCGAGGGGGACAGCGTCCTCGGCGGCACGATCAACGCCACCGGCGCGCTCATCGTCGAGGCCGAGCGGGTGGGCGCGCACACCCAGCTCGCCCAGATGGCCGCCACGGCGGAGCAGGCCCAGGCGCGCAAGGCCCGCGTCCAGACCCAGGTTGACCGGATCGTCGCATGGTTCGTGCCCATCGTGCTCGTCATCGCCCTCGTCACGCTCACCGCCTGGCTCGCCGTCGGCGCCGGGCCACGCGCGGCGTTCAGCGCGGCGCTGAGCGTGCTCATCATCGCCTGCCCGTGCGCCCTGGGCCTCGCCACGCCGACCGCCCTCATGGCCGGGGTCGGCCGCGGTGGCCAGCTCGGCATCCTCATCAAGGGTCCGGACGCCCTGGAGGCCTCCGGCGTCATCGACACCGTGGTGCTGGACAAGACCGGCACCCTCACCACGGGCGAGATGAGCGTCCTGGTCGTCGAGCCCGCGCCCGGCCACGGACGCGAGGACGTCCTCGCCGCGGCCGCCGCCGTCGAACTCCGCTCCGAACACCCGATCGCCCGCGGCATCGGGCGGCACGCCGCGTCCGAGGGCCTGGCGCCTGATGCCGCCGACGGGGTCCGGGCGCTGCCCGGGCGCGGGGCCGTCGGCGAGGTGGCCGGAGTTCGCGTGCTGGTGGGCAACCGTGCCCTCATGCTCGACCACGGGCTGGGCATCGACGACGCGACCGCCGCCCACGTGCTGGCCGGTGAGGCGCACGGCGCGACACCCGTCCTCGTCGCGGTCGGCGACGAGGTGGTCGGCGTCATCGTGCTCGACGATCGACTGCGCCCCTCGGCGGTCGACGCCGTCCGGCGCCTCAAGGAACTGGGGTTGCGCACCGTGCTGCTCACCGGCGACAACGCGACCGCGGGGCGCGCGGTCGCGTCGAGCCTGGGCATCGAGGAGGTGATCGCCGACGTGCTGCCCACCGACAAGGCGGCCGTCATCGAGCGGCTCCGGGCCGAGGGCCGCACGGTCGCGATGGTCGGCGACGGCATCAACGATGCCGCGGCGCTGGCGTCGGCCAACCTCGGGCTCGCGGTCGTGTCCGGCACGGATGTCGCCCTGAAGTCGGCCGACATCATCCTCGTGCGACGCAACCTCACGGTCATCGGGGACGCCATCGTGTTGGCCCGGCGCACCCTGCGCACGATCCGCGGCAACCTGGTATGGGCGTTCGCCTACAACGTCGCCGCCATCCCGCTCGCCGCGTTCGGCCTGCTCAACCCGCTGATCGCCGGGTTCGCCATGAGCCTGTCGAGCGTGTTCGTGGTCTCCAACTCGACCCGCCTGCGCAACGCCGACCCGAGCCGCTGACGAGGGCCGGCGGGCTCAGACGCCGGCGTCCCGGGTCTCGCGCATGCGCCAGTAGACGACGCCCGAGACCAGACACAGCACCACGATGATCGCCTGGAACACCCAGAAGCGACCCGCGATCACGCTCGCCGTGGCGACCACCGGTGCCAGACCACCGAAGACCGCCACCGCGATGCCGTACGGCAGCGAGATGCCCGCCGTGCGCACCTCGGGCGGGAACTGCTCGGCCATGACCGCGGCCAACGATCCCGCGTAGGCCGCGAGCAGGACGGCGCTCGCGCTCACCGCCAGGGCCACCGACGCGAAGCTCGTGCCGATCGCGTTCACGGCCGGCACGAAGGCGAGCGCCGAGCCCACCGCGAAGAACAGCAGCATCGGACGCCGTCCGATCCGGTCGGACAGGGCCCCCGAGAACGGTTGCAGCAGCGTGAACTCCGCCAGACCGAGCGCCGCGGCCCCCTGGGCGACGGCCACGTCCACGCCGGTGTGCAGCGTCATGATCGAGGGCAGCGACACGAACCAGAACTGAACCAGGGCCGTGCCCGCCGCCACGAGGCCCACCACACGCAGCGCGGCGCGCGGGTGCTCGCGCAGGACGTCGGTCAGCGGACGCCGCGCCACCCGGCCCTGGGCCTGCAGCCGGCCGAACGCCTCGGTGTCCGGCACCGTCATGCGCAGCCAGAGCCCCAGCAGCCCGAGCACGGCCCCGATGCCGAAGGCGATCCGCCACCCCCACGTGCCCAGGAATTCCTCGGGCAGCGTCGCGAACATCACCGCGGCGAGCGCAGAGGCCAGCAGCGTCCCGGCCCCGACCGAGACCTGCTGCCACGAACCCGCCCAGGCACGGCGTCCCGGCGGCGCGTTCTCGACGAGGAAGGCCGATGAGGTGCCGAATTCCCCACCAGCCGAGAAGCCCTGGGCGCACCGGGCAAGGGTGAGCAGCAGCGGAGCGGCCACGCCGATCTGGGCGTGGGTCGGCAGCACGGCGATCACCGCGCTGGCCCCGGCCATGAGCAGGATCGCGACCGTCATTCCCGCGCGGCGGCCGCGCCGATCGGCGTAGGAGCCCAGCACCGCGGCGCCCAGCGGGCGAAAGAAGAACCCGACCGCGAAGATGGCGAACGCCGACAACAACCGTGCGGCCCGGTCGTCGCCCGGAAAGAACGACGCGGCGAAGTAGGGGGCGAAGAAGGCATACACCGACCAGTCGAACCACTCGACGAGGTTGCCGACGGTCCCGGCGAACAGGGAACGACGGCGCTGCCGCTGCGCGACGTGGGTGCTGATGATGGGTCCCCTTCTCCCGGGGCGCGAGTGCGCCGTCAGACGGTCACGTTACGCCGCCGGACGCCCGCGTCGCCACGACGCGACGATCGACCTTGCCGGTGGCCGTCATCGGCCACGCGGCAAGCCGCGTGACACCCCTGGGTCGCTCGGCGGGGGCGAGGTGCGCGGTGGCGGCCCGGACGTCCGCGAGGTCCGCTGCGCCGGTGGTGACGGCGACGACCCGCTGTCCCCACTCGGGATCCGGGACGCCGACCACGACCCACTCCCCACCCAGCGCGGCGAGCGCCGCCTCGACGCGGTGCGGATCGACGTTCACCCCGCCGGAGAGGATCACGTCGTCCGCCCGGCCGTCCACCCGCAGGCGCGCCCCGTCCCAACGGCCCCGATCGCCGGTGACGAGCCAGCGGCCGTCCGGGCCGTCGACGAACGGCTGCGGCCCGGCGTCGAGGTATGCCTCGGCCAGCATCGGCCCGGCGAGTTGGATGCGACCAGCCACCACCCGCACGCGGACGCCGGCCAGCGGTGCGCCGCCGTGGACGCAGCCGCCGCAGGTCTCGGTCATGCCGTAGGTCGTGACAATGCGGACGCCGGCGCGGCGGGCCCGCCCGGCCGGCTCGGGGGCCAGCGCCGCACCGCCGATCAGCACCGCGTCGAAGCGGGCCAGCGGCCCGGGATCGGCCGCGAGCTCCCGGACCAGTTGCGTCGGCACCAGCGACAGGTAGTGCCGGACGCCGGCGCGCAGCCCCGCGTCCCAAGGCGTCCCGGGCCGATGCACCACCGGTGGCACGCCGGCAAGGACGCCGCGCAGCACCACCTGGAAGCCGGCCACCGACGTGGTCGGGAGCGAGGTCACCCACTGCCCCGGCCCGCCCAGCCGGTCAAGCGTGGCGTCCGCCGAGGCGCGCAGCGCGTCCCACGACAGCCCGACGAGGCGGCCGCGGCCGTCCGTGCTGCCGGACGTGCGCAGGATCACGTCGATGCCGGCCAGCGGACGGGTGATCCGGGACGCGAGCGCGTCGAAGGTGGCCCGGTCGGGGGCGACGAGCCACGGCCCGTCGGTCGCGTGGGTGGGCGACGACAGGCCGGCCTCGCAGGCCCGCGTGGCGGCGGCGATGGCCTCCGGATCCGTCCCGCCGGGCAGAAAGCGCACCCTGCTCATGGCGCTGCTCATGGCGCTCAGAAGTAGTAGGGGTGGCCCGACCAGTCAGGGCCGCGACGCCTTCCTCGAGCGCCGCGACCCTGACTGGTCGGG
>JAKDIK010000357.1 GCA_030450535.1 Propionibacteriaceae bacterium | reverse complement strand
GACGCTCGGCGACGCGCCGAGGCTCGCCGCGACGCGCTCGTAGCCCGGCTCGAGCGTCTGCAGCGCCCCCTCAACAGCTACCACGAAGTAGGGCATGGCCACGAACGTCTGGGCGAGGACGACGGCGAGCGTGGTGAATCCGATCTCGATGCCGAGCACCGACAGGTGGCTTCCGATCAACCCTCGGCGCCCGAACGTGACGAGCAGCGCCAGGCCGGCGACCACCGGTGGCAGCACCATGGGCAACGCCGAGAACACCCGCGCGACCCCCACCCAGAGTCCGCGCGCCCGCGACAGCACGAGCGCCAGCGGTAGCCCGAGCGCGACCGACAGCGCGAGGGACGCCACACAGGTGCGCAGCGACAGGAGGAGGGCGTCGAGGGATTCGGCGGTGGCCAAAATCGCGGGCAGCCGGGCCCACGGCACCCGGGCCAGCAGCCCCAGGATGGGAACCGCCACGAACACCAGCCCGAGCCCCGCCGGCACGAAGAGCCAACGGGGCAGGGCGCGGCCGGGCATGCGCGGGGTCAACGAATCACGGCTTCGGCGAAGCCGTAGTCGCCGAGCACCTGCTGGCCCGGGTCGCCCGTGACGAAGTCGATGAAGGAGCCCGCCAGCGCAGCCTCGGACGCCTCTGTGGTCACGGCGATCGGGTAGCGATTGACGACCTCGTCGGACCCGGGAATGACCACGGTGGTGACCTTGTCCCCCGCCGATCTGGCGTCGGTGGTGTAGACGACGCCGGCGTCGGCCTCGCCCGAGGTGACCTTGCCCAGCACGTCGGTCACCTTCTGCTCCTGCGAGACCGGAGTGAGGGTGACGCCGAGGTTCTCGGCGAGCGTCTTTGTGGCGTTGCCGCACGGGACGCCAACGGCGCAGACCACGAGCTTGTGGCCCTCGAGGGAGGCGTCCAGGCCGGTGATGCCTTCGGGGTTTCCGGGCGCGACGACGAGGGTCAACACGTTGGCGGCGAAGATCGCTGGCGTGCCGACGACCAGGCCGGCGTCCACCGCGCGCGTCATGTTCAACTCGTCGGCCGAGGCGAACACATCGGCCGGGGCGCCGCCGGCGAGCTGGTCGACGAGCGTCGAGGACCCCTCGAAGCTGAATCGGACGGTGACGCCGGGGTTGGCGGCCGCGAACGCGTCGCCGAGGTCGGTGAACGCCCCCTTGAGGGATGCCGCGGCGAACACGGTGAGGGTGCGCTCCGCCGCCGTCGAGGGTGCGCCGGCCGTCGAAGTGGACCCGGCCGGGGCGGGCTGGGCCGCGCTCGAGCAGCCAGCGAGGGCGACCAGCCACACGGTGGCGCGGAGCGCCCAGAATCTCTTCATCAGTCCTCTCAGTGCTCGATGACCACGTTGGTGGCCTTCACCCGGGCGGTCGTGACGACGCCGGGTTCGAGACCGAGGTCGCGCACCGCCTCGGTCGAGATCAGCGACACGACCCGAAACGGGCCGCACTGCAGCTCCACCTGACTCATCACCTGGTCGGAGACGACGCGGGTCACCAACCCGCGGAACTGGTTGCGCGCCGACGTGTGCTCCGGACGCCCCGGATCACCTGCCAGCTCCTGGGCCAGCCCCGCCAGCTCGACGCCGTCGACGACGCGGCGGCCGGCCTCGTCGGTCGTGGCGCGGAGCCGGCCGGCGTCGATCCAGCGGCGGACCGTGTCGTCGCTGACGTCCAGCAACCCGGCTGCTTCACCGATCCGATAGTGCGGCATGAACGGCACCGTATCATGCGCAACTGCGGACGAAATGCAGACCCAAGTCAGCGTCTGCGGAAGACCTACCGGGCCGCGCCCACGGCGTCCGGCACGTCAATGCTGTCGGCGAGTCCCGGGGATTCGGCGTGCAGCATGCGGTGGATGGTCCAGTGCATCCAGATCAGGGAGACCGCCGTGAAGGCGAACAGGATCCCGAAGGTGCTGGACGCCATGCCGGTGAACTCCTTGGCGTAGGCGAACATCGGCGGCAGGAAGAACCCGCCGAGGCCACCCAGCATGCCCACCAGGCCGCCCACCGAGCCGACGTGATGCGGGAAGTAGGTCGGGATGTGCTTGTAGACCGCAGCCTTGCCGATGCCCATCGCGCATCCGATGACGAATACGAGAGCCACGAACAGCGGCAGCGAGATGTCGTAGTGCAGCATGGCGGACTCGCCACCGTCCGGCTGGTGCAGGACGATGTGGCCGTTGGGCATCATGAGGATGCCGGAGGCGACCAGCATGACGAGGAACGTGGCGTACATGCCGCGCCGCGCGCCCCACCGGTCGCTCAGCCAGCCGCCGACCGGACGCAGCAGGGAGGCGGGAAAGATGAAGGTCGCCGTGAGCAGGCCGGCGGTGGCCAGGTCGACGCCGAAGTTGTCGACGTAGTAGGCGGGCAGATAGGCCGACAGCGCCACGTAGGCGCCGAAGACCACCACGTAGTAGAGGCTGAATCGCCACACGCGGATGTCCTTGAGCGGCTCCAGCATCACCCGGATCGGCGTGGTCGCGCCCGGCACCCGGTCGTGCCGGGGCGTGAGGAGCAGCGTCAGCACGGCCAGCACGAGCAGCAGCACCGCGTAGATAACCGGAATGAGTCGCCAGCCACCCACCACCCCC
>JAKDIK010000356.1 GCA_030450535.1 Propionibacteriaceae bacterium | reverse complement strand
GGCGCGTCGCAAGGGGCACCTCGCGGTGGTGGCCGATCCGGGGGATTCCGACCGGTAGGCTGTCCCGGTGATCGCGAGCGAAATCTTCAAGGCCAACGACATCCGCGGCCGCATCGAGGTCGACGGTGCGGAGTGGGATCTGGCCGGCGCCCGCCAGATCGGTGCCGCCTACGTCCACGTGTTCGGCCTCGTCGGCAAGTCCTTCGTCATGGGGCGGGACATGCGGGTGACCGGCCCGGAGGTGTCCGCGGCGTTCGCCGAGGGCGCACTGGCCCAGGGCGCGGACGTCATCGACGTGGGGCTGGCCAGCACCGACGCCCTCTGGTACGCGTCCGGAATTCTCGGTCTGCACGGCGTCCAGTTCACGGCCTCGCACAACCCGGCCGACTACAACGGCATCAAGTTCTGCTTGCCCGAGGCCGCGCCGGTCACGGCGGACGACCTCGTCCGGCTCCGCGAACTGGCGATGGGTCCCGACCTGCCGGACGCCGACCTGCCCGGAACGCGCTCCGAGCAGGACATCCTCGTCGGCTACGCCGAGCACCTCCACTCACTGGTCGATCTCGAGGGCCTGCGGCCCCTGAAGGTCGTCGTCGACGCCGGCAACGGGATGGCCGGACACACGACGCCTGCCGTCCTCGGCCCCCTCGGCCTCGACCTCGTGGAGCTCTACCTCAACCTCGACGGCACGTTCCCCAACCACATGCCCAACCCGTTGATCCCGGAGAACCTCGTGGACGCCCAGGCGGCCGTCCGCGAGCACGGGGCCGACCTCGCGCTCGTGTTCGACGGTGACGCCGATCGCTGCTTCGTCATCGATGAGCGCGGCGAGGTCGTCAGCCCGTCGCTGATCACCGCGCTCATCGCGTCCCAGGAGCTGCAGCGGGAGCGGGGCGGCACCATCGTCATCAACACCATCACCTCGCGCGCGGTCGGCGAGGTGGTCGAGCGGCTCGGCGGCCGGCTCGTCATCAGCCACGTGGGCCACACCTCGGTGAAGGCGCACATGGCCGAGCACCGCGCGATCTTTGGCGGCGAGCACTCGGCGCACTACTACTTCCGCGACTTCTGGGGAGCCGATACCGGCATGCTCGCGGCGCTGCACGTGCTTGCCATGCTGGGGCGCTCGGACGCCACGATGTCGCAGCTGGCCGCGCAGTTCGAGGGCTACGTGGGTTCGGGTGAGATCAACTCGGTGGTCTCCGAGGTGCCGTCGATCCTCGACCGCGTGGTGGCGGCCTTCGAGGGGCGCGGCACCATCGACACCGGCGACGGCGTCACGGTGCAGGGCGACGACTGGTGGGTGAACGTGCGGCCGTCCAACACCGAACCCCTGCTACGGCTGAACGTGGAGGCCCGCGACGCTGCCCGCATGGCCGAACTGCGTGACGAGGCCCTGGCGATCATCCGAGAAGGGAATCCCCAATGAGCGATCTCATCCCCGGCGTCCTCGACCTGCTCGTCTGCCCGGCCTGCCGGTCGCAGCTGACGTGGGACTACGAGGCGTCCGAGCTGGTGTGCACGGGCCGGTCGTGCGGGCTGGCGTACCCGGTGCGCGGCGGCATCCCGATCCTCGTGATCGACGAGGCCCGCGCCCCGCACGGGAGCTGAGTCGTGTCCGAGTTCGAGGACGGACGCCTGGACGATCCCCGGCTGCTCTCGGACGCCGACGCCCTGCTGAGGCCGTTGGCCGAGTCCGGCGCCCGCCTGCGTCGCGAGGTCGCCCTGGCGGCTGACGCGCTGGCCGGGCTGGTGGGGGAGAGCCGTCCTCGCGCAGTGATCGCCGTCGGGCCCGAGGCGCGGCTGCTGCGCGCGGTGCTCGAACCGGTCTGCCCGGTGCCGTTCCTGGCATGGCCGAGCCTTGGACTGCCCGGTTGGGTCGGACCGCTGGATCTCGTCGTCGTGCTCGGCGGCGCAGGCCAGCATGCGCGGGCGGCCGTCCACGAGGCGCTGCGCCGGGGTGCCCGGCTGCTCGTGGTCGCGCCGGAGGACTCGTCCCTGGCCCGCCAGTCGGCCGCCCGGGCGACGACGCTGCTGCCGGTGTCCCCGGCCGCGGATCCCTTCCCGGTCGCGCTGGTCGCGCTCTCGGCCCTGCACGCGTTCGGGCTGGGTCCGGCGGTGTCGGCGGAGGCCGTCGCGGACGCGTTCGACGCCGCGGCGCGCGCCTGCGGCCACAGCCGCGATCTGGCGGAGAATCCCGCGAAGCGCCTCGCGATCGAGTTGGCGGACGCCGAGCCGTTCATCTGGGGAGGCTCCGTGCTCGCCGCGCGGGCGTCCCGGCGCATCGCGGAGGCCGTGCGCACGGCGTCCGGCCGGGTGGCGCTTGCGGCGGACGCCGGCGAGCTGCTCCCACTCCTGGCGGCGACGCCGCCCCGGGACATGTTCGCCGATCCCGACGATGCCGGCAGCGCCCTGCGGCCGACGCTCGTGATTGTCGACGACGGGCTGGGGGACGCCGAGACCGCCGCCCAGCGGAAGTCGCTGGCTGAGAACGCCGACGCCGTGGATGTGCGCGTGTCGCTGCTGCACGAGGACGCCGGCGAGCCCCTGGAGCGGTACGCAACCGTGCTCGGGCAGGGCCTGTTCGCCGCCGCCTACCTGCAGAGCGGGCTCGGG
>JAKDIK010000355.1 GCA_030450535.1 Propionibacteriaceae bacterium | reverse complement strand
GCCGGCGGAGTCGAGGTGGGTGAACGGCGAGGGCTCCGGGGCCGGTGGCAGGTGGGGGGTCATGGGCGTCTCCTCGGGGCGAGCGGAACCTGGGCGACGGTGGCCGTCATGGTGTCGAGGTAGTGGACGCGGCCGAACAGGGTGTCGCCCGCGCCGGTGATGAGCTTGATGGCCTCGCCTGCCATGAGCGCGCCGACCTGGCCGCACATCGCGCCGAGGACGCCGACGCCGGCGGCCGTGACCCAGCGCGACGGGTCCGGGGGCTCGGGGTGCAGGTCGCGCAGCGTGATGCCGGGCAGCGGCCCGTCCGGCCCGACCGGCCGGCTCCAGAACACCGACACCTGGGCGCGGGTGATGAGGACGGCCGCCCACACCACCGGAATGCCGAGCGCGGCCGCGGTGTCGCTGATGAGGTAGCGCGTCGGGTAGTTGTCCACGGCGTCGAGGACGAGGTCGTAGCCGCCGAGCAGATCGGCGGCGTTGTCGGCATCCAGCCGCACGGGGTGCGGAACCAGCGTCAGGCCGGGGTCCAGGTCGGCGAGGCGGGCGACGGCCGAATCCGCCTTGCCGGTGCCGATGCCGTCGGTGCCGTGGAGCACCTGGCGCTGCAGGTTGACCAGCTCGACGGCGTCGGAATCGACGACGCCGAGCGTCCCGACCCCCGCGGCGGCGAGGTACAACAGCGCGGGCGAGCCGAGCCCGCCGGCGCCCACCACGCAGACGCGCGCGGCGCCGAGGCGGCGCTGGGCGAGATCGCCGAGCTCGGGGATCGGCAGGTGGCGGGCGAAGCGCTCGCCGCGCTCGGGGGTCAGCGGCGGCCCGGGTTCGACCAAGGGGTTCAGGCGCACGGGGTGTCTCCTCGGGGTCGCGGGTCGGCGGGCCGGGCATCCCAGCGGACGACATCCGCCGGGGTGTCGACATCGTCGGTGGACGCTGCGGCGGGCCGGACGCCGACCAGCCGCAGGGGCTCCAGGAGCCGCCACATCGCCGTGAGGGGCGGGTCGCCGCGTTCGGCCAGGCGGCGACGCAGGGTGGGTGTCCGGTAGCCACCGAGCAGCCACTGGAGGCGTCCGGTGTCATCGAGGAGGCAGACGCCGTCGGCGTCTGCGTCCCCCCAGGCGGGCGCGGCCAGCAACTCGGCGACGGCGGCCGGCGCGTCCGGAAGGTCGGCGGCGAGGAGGAGCGTCCACGCGGCGTGACCGCCCGTCCGCGTCAGCTCGGCCATCCCCGCCTCGACGGCGGCGACGGGGCCGCCCCACGGCGGGTCCTCGCGCGTTCGCAGGACGCCGTCGGGCACCTCGATGTCGCCGACCACCACGACGCGGCGCGCGGAGGCGACCGCGGCGAGCGCGATGTCGACGAGCCTGCGTCCGCCGACCGTCAGCTCAGGCTTGCGGACGCCGCCCAGCCGGGAGCCCCGACCGCCGGCCACCACGATGGCGTCGTACGCGATCACCCGAACCACCGCACCCCGACGCGGTCGCCGGGCGCGACCTGCGTGGCGTCCTCGGCGACGATCGCGACACCGTCGGCGCCGGCGAGCGCCGACGCGAGATGGGACGCCGATCCCCGGGCGTGCGTGGGGGTCGCGACGAGGCGGCCGTCGGCGTCCGTGGCGAGGGTGACCGGCACGAGCTGGCGGCGTCCGTCCGGCGAGCGCCAGCCGAGGCCGGCGCGGGCGTGACCGGTCCGCGGTCCGGGGCGGCCGAGCATCCGGTCGAGCATCGGGCGGACGAACACCTCGTAGCTGAGCCCTGCCGAGACCGGGTTGCCGGGCAGCGCGACGACCGGGACGCCCTGCCAGCGGGCGTGACCCTGCGGCTTGCCCGGCTGCATCCGGACGTGGCGGAACACCCCGCCGGCGGCGGTGAGCACATCGCGCACGACGTCGAAGGTGCCGACGGAGGCCCCGCCGGTCAGGACGATGAGGTCGCAGGTCTCCGCCATGGCATCCAGCCAGGCGCTGAGGGCGTCGGCGGCGTCGGGGATCGGCGGGCCGGCCAGAGGCTGGGCGCCGTCACGGCCAAGGGCGGCGCCCAGCAGCGCCGCGTTGGATTCGTGGATCTGCCCGCGCGCCAGCGGGGCGCCGTCGGCGACGAGCTCGTCACCGGTCGCGCCCACGGCCACGACGGGCCGCGGTCGCACCGGAACCGCGCACACCCCCACCGCGGCCAGCGCGCCGATCACCCCGGGCGTGAGCACGGCGCCCGCCGCAGCGACCACGTCGCCGGCAGCCAGATCCTCCCCCGCCGAGCGAATGTGGGCGCCGGGCGCCGGCGCGGTGCGGATCACGACGGATTCCCCGGGGACATGCCAGCCGTCGGTGTGCTCGACGGGGACGACCGCGTCGGCGGCCGACGGCACGGGCGCGCCGGTCATGATGCGCGCGCAGGTCCCGGACGCGAGCCCGGGGTCGAGCGCGCTCCCGGCCGGCACGTCGGCCACGACGCCGAGGCGGACGGGCACCCGTGTCGCGTCGGCGCCGCGCACGGCGTAGCCGTCCATGGCGGAGTTGGCGAACGGCGGGACGGCGATCGGGCTGGTCACCGGCTCTGCCAGCACGCGGCCTGCGGCAGGGCTTCGCCCGTTCGTCGGAGTCGGCGACGGGGCACCGGGCGCGGCCACCGTTGGG
>JAKDIK010000354.1 GCA_030450535.1 Propionibacteriaceae bacterium | reverse complement strand
GGACCATCGGGCCGGAACTACCCCGCCGAGCCCGACGGGGATCCACCCTCAACGCGGCCCTGGGCGCTGTGGCAGGGGTCCCGCACAGCCCGCGGAGTCAGAAGCCCCGCAGCTGCAGGTAGGCGAAGTAGCCGAACGCGATCACCGCGGCCAGCACGAGCACGGCGACCAGGATGGTCCACCAGCGCTGACGCTTCTTCTTTCGGGTCGTCGGCACCTCGTCGGGTCCCCACTCGCCGATGCGCGGCATCGCGCGGGGCGAGACGGAGCCGTTGAGGTTGAGATTGCTGTTCAGCCCGTCCACGCGCGCCAGCCTACCCATCCAGGGCGTCCGCGCCCCGGGCGAGCAGATCGTCGAACGCCTCCGCGGCCAGGATCGGAACCCCCAGGCTCTCCGCCTTCGTGTACTTCGACCCGGACGCCTCCCCCGCCACCAGGACCGAGGTGTTCTTCGACACCGACCCCGCCGCCTTGCCGCCCCGGGCCGTGATCGCCTCCTGCGCCGTCTCGCGCGTGTAGCCGGGCACCGCACCCGTCACCACCACGGTCAGGCCCGCCAGCGTCTGCGCGATCGACTCCCCCGCCTCCGCCGGCGCATCGGCCAGCACGCAGCCCGCCGCCTGCCACTTCTCCACGATCGCGGCGTGCCAGTCGACCGCAAACCACTCGGTGATGGACGCCGCCAGCGTCGGCCCGATGCCCTCGACAGCGCTGAGCTGCTCCACCGTGGCACCCCGCAACAGCTCCACGCTCGGGAACGCCCGCGCGACGTCCGGCGCCACCCCCTTGCCGATGTGCCGAATCGAGAGCGCGACGAGGAACTTCGCCCACGGCCGCGTCCTGGCCGCAGCCAGGTTCTCCAGCAGCTTGGCCCCATTCGCCTTCAGCGCACCCGCCTTCGTCCGGAAGAACTCCGCCCGCAGCAGGTCGGCCCCGGTCAGGGTGAACAGGTCTCCCTCGTCCGCCACGAGCCCCGCCGACAGCAGCGCGTCCGCCGCCTGCCAACCGAGGTTCTCGATGTCGAGCGCCGCCCGCGACGCCACGTGGAACAGCCGCTCCCGCAACTGGCTCGGACACGAGCGGGTGTTGGGGCAGCGCAGGTCCTTGTCGCCCTCCTTCTCCTCGCGCAACTCGGTGCCGCAGCTGGGGCAGTGCGTCGGCATTAACCACGCCGGCAACCCCTGCGGCCGCAGCGCCAGCACGGGCCCGAGGATCTCAGGGATCACGTCACCCGCCTTCCGCAGGATCACCGTGTCGCCCGGCCGGACGTCCTTGCGCTCCACCTCGTGGGCATTGTGCAACGTCGCCATCTCGACGGTCGACCCCGCGACGGCGACCGGCTCCATCACCCCGTACGGCGTCACACGCCCGGTGCGTCCGGTGTTCACCTCGATGCGCAGCAGCGTCGTGTTGACCTCCTCGGGCGGATACTTGAACGCGATCGCCCACCGCGGCGCGCGCGACGTAAAGCCGAGCTCCTGCTGCCGTGCGATGTCGTTGACCTTGAGCACCACGCCGTCCATCTCGTGCTCCACATCGTGGCGCCGCTCCTCGTAGGCGGCGATGTAGCCCAACGCCCCGGACAGATCGGCCACCACCTCGTTGTGGTCGCTCACCGGGAGCCCGTAGGCGCGCAGCAGCGCGTAGCCGTCCGACTGGCGCGGGACGTCGTCCCCGGAGTGCGCCCCCAGCCCGTGGCAGTAGAAGCGCAGGCGACGCGACGCCGTCACCCGCGGATCCTTCTGCCGCAGCGACCCCGCCGCGGAGTTGCGCGGGTTCGCGAACGGCGCCCGACCGGCCTCGAGCAGCGACTCGTTGAGCGCCGCGAAATCCTCGGGACGCAGGAACACCTCCCCCCGCACCTCGACCAGATCCGGGGCGTCCGCAGACAGCGTCGCCGGGATGTCGCCGATCGTGCGCACGTTCGCCGTCACGTCCTCGCCGAAGACCCCGTCGCCGCGCGTCGCCGCCGTCACGAGCCGACGGTCGCGGTAGACCAGGTCGAGCGCGAGCCCGTCGATCTTCACCTCGCACAACAGCTCGGTCGGACCCCCCAGGCGCGCGTACCACCGCTCCAGCTCCTGGGTCGTGAACGCGTTGTCCAGGCTCATCATCGGCGCCAGGTGCTGCACCGGCGCGAACGTCGCCGACAAGCCGCCCCCCACCTGCTGGCTCGGCGAGTCGGGCGTCCGCAGCTCGGGATGCGCCTCCTCCAGCGCCTCCAACTCGGCCATCAGCCCATCGAACGCGGCGTCGGTCAGGTCCGGGGCGTCCAGCACGTAGTACTGGAACCGGGCGTCGTTGATCTGCTGCGCCAGCTCCGCGTGGCGGGAACGGTCGGTCGCATCGTCCACGCTGCGCAACCTACCGCAGCCCCCGGACAGTTCCGGACGCGCCAGCTTCCGGCTCCGCCGTGAAGGCGAACAGGATCAGGGCCGTGGGCGTCAACGGCCTCTTCGGGTCCCTCTCAGGAGAGGAGTTCCTCCTCGATCCGCGCGGTGGTGGTCCGCAACGCGGCGAACACCCGCGACACCTCCGGAGCCGCCCACCCGGCCAGCCCGCACGCCGGCGTCAGCACCACGCGCTCGGACAGCACCGCTCCCAGCTCCAGCGGTCGCAACACACCCAGCAC
>JAKDIK010000353.1 GCA_030450535.1 Propionibacteriaceae bacterium | reverse complement strand
CAGCTCCAGGGCGCGGCCGGGGGACAGATTGGCGCTGGGCAGCTCGTCCGGCTCGCCGGTGTGCGCGACGACGCGGTAGCCGGCGGCCCACGGGGCGCCGGGCAACGTCACCTCGATCGGGTCGTGGCCGGCGTGGAAGAAGATGAAGAACGCCTCGGCAGTGTCACTCACGTACATGCCGAGGCTGCGGCGACCGTGGTCGTGCCACTGCTCGATCGTCATCTCGGTGCCGTGCTCGCTGAACCACGCCGACTCCGAGCGGCCCAGCGTGTGGCCCTCGGCGTCCGTGACCTCGCGCCGGGACCGGAAGGCGGCCGGCCGCAGGACCGGATGGGCGGCGCGCAGGCGCAGCAGGGTGGCGGTCAGATCGGTCTGATCGCGCCACTGGTCGGCGACACGCCAGTTGATCCACGAGACAGGGGTGTCCTGACAGTAGGCGTTGTTGTTGCCGTGCTGGGTGCGGCCCATCTCGTCGCCGGCGAGCACCATGGGCGTCCCCACGCTGAGCAGCAGCGTGGCCATCATGTTGCGGACGGTGCGATGGCGGGCAGCGACGATGGCCGCATCGTCGGTCTCGCCCTCGTAACCGTGGTTCCAGGAGCGGTTGTCGTCGGTGCCGTCGCGGTTGCGCTCCCCGTTGGCGTCGTTGTGCTTGAGGTCGTAGGTGACGACGTCGCGGAGGGTGAACCCGTCGTGGGCGGTCACGAAGTTCACGCTGTTGGTCGCGGGCCGGCCATCGTGATCGAAGATGTCCGCCGAGCCCGCGAGCCGGGTGGCGAGCTCCTCGACGCCGCCGACGGCGCCGCGCCAGAAATCTCGCGTGAAGCCGCGGTAGCGGTCGTTCCACTCGGCCCACCCGCGTCCCCAGCGGCCGACCTGATAGCCGTAGGGGCCCAGATCCCACGGCTCGCTGATCATGATCGTGTCGGCGAACGCGGGATCCTCGCGGGCGATCTGCTTGAACGGGTGGTCCTGGCGCACGTGGTGGTGCTCGTCGCGGATGAGCGTCGTGCACAGGTCGAACCTGAAGCCGTCCACACCCATCTCGGTGACCCAGTAGCGCATGGAGTCGTGGACGAGGTCGAGGACGCCCGGCACCGATGTGTCGACGGCATTGCCGCAGCCGCTGACGTCGTAGTCGTTGCGCAGGTCGTCCGTCAGTCGGTAGTAGCCCGCGTGGTCGATGCCCCGGAAGCTGAGCGTGGGGCCCTCGTGGCCACCTTCGGCGGTGTGGTTGTACACGACGTCGAGGATGACGGCGATGCCCGCCTCATGCAGGGCTGAGGTCATCTCCTTGAACTCGCGCACCTGCTGCCCGAGCGTGCCCGAGCTGGCGTAGTGTCCGTGCGGAGCGAAGAATCCGAGGGTGTTGTAGCCCCAGTAGTTGACCAGGCCGCGCCCCACCGCGAACGGCTCGGAGACGAAGTGGTGCACCGGCAGGAACTCGACGGCGTTGATGCCCAGTTCGACGAGGTGCTGGATCACGGCGGGGTAGGCGAAGCCTGCGTAGGTGCCGCGCAGGTGTTCGGGCACGGCCGGGTGGAGCTGGGTGAAGCCCTTCAGATGGGTCTCGTAGACGACGAGCTCGTCCGCCCGTAGCGGCCGCTCCAGCGGGGTGGGCGGCGGCGAGTCAGCCACCACGACGCTCACCGGGACGGCGTGGAAGGAGTCGCGAGGGTCGGGCAGATAGTCGGACTCTGCCGTGTGGTCGAGGATTGGGCCGGAGTAGTCGACGCCGCCGGTGATGGCGCGGGCATACGGGTCGATGAGCAGCTTGGCGGGATTGAAGCGCTGGCCGGTCTCGGGGCTCCAGGCGCCGTCCACGCGATAGCCGTAGCGCTGGCCGGAGCGCACGCCGGGCACGAAGACGTTCCACACGCCGTCCTCGGCCCGGACCAGGTCGAGGTTGTCCTGGTGGCGGTTCTCGTCGATCAGGGCCAGCTCGACCCGGGTGGCGCGGGGTGCCCAGAGCGCGAAGTGGGTGCCGTCGGGGGTGACCCTGGCGCCGAGGGTGCGCGAATTCACCGGACGGGGCAGGGACAGCCGGGACATGGTGCTCTTTTCCTCACGTGCGATGCGCTGGGTCAGCAGCGAGGCGACCATACTGCCAAACGTCGGGCAGGAGTGAAAACCGCGGCAACCCGTGGCCGTAGTCTGTCCGGCATGCGTCGCTACCTCGATCACGCCGCGAGCGCCCCGCTGCGGCCCGTGGCTGCCCGGGTCTGGGCGGAGGTGTCCGGACTGGTGGGCAACCCGAGCTCGACGCACGCGTCCGGTCGCCGCGCCCGCGCGCGGCTGGAGGACGCCCGTGAGGAGTTGGCGAGCGCCGTCGGCGCGCACCCCACGGAGGTGATGTTCACCTCGGGGGGTACGGAGGCCGACAACCTGGCGGTCCTGGGGCTGGCGGGACACGCCGGCGCGGATCGGCCACGGGTCGCGGCGTCCGCGGTGGAGCATCCCGCGGTGGGCGAGGCCGTCACCTCGCTTGGGGGGCGGCGTGCGTGGTGGCTGGGGGTGGATGGCGACGGGTTGGTGACGCCGTCCGCGCTGGCGGGGCTGGACGCGAGCGTGGGCGTAGTGTCGGTGCAGGCGGTGAACAACGAGACCGGGACGATCCAGCCGCTGGACGCAGTG
>JAKDIK010000016.1 GCA_030450535.1 Propionibacteriaceae bacterium | reverse complement strand
CTCGTCGGCCAGCCGCTCGCCGACGGCGTGGGCGTCCTCACCGGTGATCTGGGCGTCGATGGTCGTCGCCACCTTTTCCTGCACGTCCTGCGGCAGCGCCTCCACGAACGCCGTGAGGCTGCCGGGCGCGTGCGCGATGACGATGGAATCCACGTCCAGGTCGGGCAGCGCCCGGACGAACTGGGCGGCCGCGTCGGCCAGGAAGCGCTGCGAGTGCTCGTCGGCGCGGGCGTCCACCTGCTGCTCGTGCGTGCGCAGCCGCGGCAGGTGACCGCCCTCACTGCCCCCGCGACCCGACCGCCACGCGTCGAGGTCGGACTCGACGCCCGTCTCGGTGCCGTCGACGATGCGGCCGTCCCACCAGCGCAGGACGCTCATCTCGTCATTGTCGAGCAGCACGATCGCGATCGCGCGGCCGCGGTCCACGAGCTCGACCAGCGGCGCGATGTAGGGCCGCTCGTTCCACACGGCTCGGGACGCTCCCAGCGACAGCTGGGAGGCGACCCGGTGATGGTAGGAGTCGTCGAGGTTGCGGAAGATCGCCAACGACCGGCCCCGCTGCGCGGGCGTCAGCTCGCGCACCTCCTCCTCGATCTGCTCGGACGCCTCGCGCCACGCCAGCGTCGTGTCGCGATCACCCTCGGCCTCGATGGCCTCGCCCACCTCGCGCAGCCCGTTGCGCAGCTCGACGAGCCACGCCGGATTGTCGGAGGCGTTCTCGGGCTTGCGCGGATCGGTGTCGAGGTAGAGCGACACGACGGGGCTGTCGGGCCGGTCGGTCGTGAGCTGGGTGAGCGTGTCCGGGTGCGGGTACGAGGGCATGCTTCTCCTTGTTCGTGCTTGCCAATGGGACAAAGGGTGGTTCTCGCCAGCCTAGCGAACCCGGCCAAGCCGCCCGGATCAGCCGTCCAGCGCCGCGTGGGCGACCGCGAGCAGGGGCTCGGCCGGGCACGTGTGCCCCGTCATGAGGCGGATCTGGTCCAGCGCCTGGCCCACCAGCAGATCGATGCCCGAGAGCTGCACGATGCCCGCCGCCCGGGCCGCCCGGTCGAGCTCGGTCGGGTAGTGGTTGTAGGTCGCATCGAAGCAGGCGGACGCCCGCGCCACGAGCCCGGCGGCCACCGCCGCCGGCAGGGGCGCCGAGACGGTCGAGACGAGAACGTCGGCCGTCGCGTCCGGCACGCTGCCCCACATCCCGTATTCGAGCCGGACGCCCAGCGTCGCGGCCAAGCCGTCGAGGCTGGCCCGGGCCCGCTGTGTTGAGCGCACCAGCACCAGCGCCTCGGTCACGCCCATCGCGGCCAGCGCGTACAGCACCGAGCGCGCGGTGGCGCCGTTACCGAGCACGATCGCCGTCGCGGCGCGCGTGACGCCGGCGCGGGCGAACGCGCCGATCAGGCCGGTCACGTCGGTGTTCTCCACCCGCGGCGGCCCGCCGAACAGGTACGTGTTCCCCGCGCCGAGCAGGCGGGCCGTCTCGGACGCCTCCCCCAGCGTGAGCAGAGCGCCCTTCAGCGGCGCCGTGCACGACAGGCCGACCCATTCCGGCCCGCAGCCGGCGATGAAATCGGCCAGACCGTCGATGCCGACCTCGTGGCGGCCATAGTGCCACTGGTCGGCGATGCCCAGCACCTCGTAGGCCCGGGTGTGGATGAGCGGGCTCAGCGAGTGGTGCACCGGCTGGCCCAGCACGGCGCAGCGTCTCACGGCGTTGCCGTCCGGTGGCGGACCGCCGGCCAGCGCTCCCCCGCGGCGCGCAGCGCGTCCGGCAGGGGGGAGGGGCGCCCCGCGGCGTCCCCGTGCACGACGACACTCAGCGCCCGGGCGAGCGGACGACCGCTGTCCGGATCGACGATCTCGGCGGCCAGCGTGGACGACGTGCGCCCCAGCGGCCCGAACGCCGTCCGCACCGCATAGGGCTCGCGGCGATGGGTCATCTGGCCGAGGTGGACGAGATCCTGCCGCGCGACCAGCCAGGTGTGGGCGGGGTCGGCGTCCATCGTGGCGCGAATGGCGTCGGGCAGCAGCTCGGCGTACAGCGCGACGCGCGCCTCACCCAGGTAGTCGTAGTAGACGGTGTTGTTGACGTGTCCGTAGCGGTCGATGTCCGACCACCGCACCAGCAGCGGCTGCGAGTGGGCGCGCTCACCGACGCGGTGGTCGCCGACGTCGCGCAGCGGGGCCAGCGGTTCGGCCTGCGCGCTGAACCAGGCGCGCTCGGCGGGTCCCAGGCGGCGGGGACGCCCAGCCTCGAAGTCGAACAGACAAAGGGCCGTCCGCGCGCGCACGACCGGGACGCCGCGCTCGGACACCTCGTAGGCCATCGTGAACCGGGCGGCCGAGACGTCGCCGATGTGCATCGTCACCGCCAGCGGTTCGGCGCTGAACCCGATCGGCCCGAGGTATTCGACCTGGTGGCCGACGACGATGATGCCGTGGCCAAGCAGGTCGGCGTGTGGGCTGTCGAGCAGGTACGAGACGCGCGCCTCCTGCAGGTAGTCCAGGACGGCGGCGTTGTTGACGTGCCCCTGCGCGTCCAGATCGACCCACCGCTGGACAACGGTGGTGCGGTAGGCGTTCAGTCGTCGTCCTCGGCGTCGTAGAGGGAATCCACGAGGTCAGCGTAGGTGGCGGCGATGTTCTTGCGGCGCAGTTTCATGTTGGCGGTCACTCCGCCGTCCTCCACCGACAGCTCGTGGTCGAGGATCGCGTAGCGCTTGACCGTCTCCCAGCGCTCGAGCCTCGCGTTGGCGACCCCCAGGTGGCGACCGATCGAGGCGCGCATCTCGGGGAGCTGCGTGACCTCGGCGTAAGCCATCCCCTCCTTGCCGTGGCGCTGCGCCCACGCCTCCACCGCGGCCGGGTCGAGGGTGAGCAGCGCCGAGACGTACTTGCGGCCGTCACCCATCGCCACCACCTGCGACGCGTAGGGAATGTTGGCGGCCAGCGCGCCCTCCACCTTCTGCGGGGCCACGTACTTGCCGCCGGACGTCTTCATCATGTCCGTCTTGCGGTCGGTGATGCGGAGGTAGCCGTCGGCGTCGAGTTCGCCGATGTCACCGGTGTGGTACCAGCCGTCGACGAGCACCTGTGCGGTCTGCTCGGGATCGCGGTGGTAGCCGCGCATCACGCCCGGACCCTTGATGAGCACCTCGCCGTCGTCCGCGATCCGAAGCTCGGTGCCCGGCAGAGCGGGTCCCACGGTGCCGAAGCGCGGTTTGGTGGGCTCGTTGACGGTGGCGACCGCCGACGTCTCCGTGGACCCATAGCCCTCGGCGATGACGATGCCGGCCGAGTAGAACCACTCCTGCACCTGCGAGCTGAGCTTGGCCGATCCGGAGATGAAGAACTCGATGTTGCCGCCCATCCTGGCCTTCAGCTTGCTGAACACCAACCGGTCGGCGATGGCGTAGGCCAGCCGCATGGCAGGCGGCAGTGGACGCCCCTGCAGACGGTACGGCCGCGAGGCGCGGCCCACGGCGAATGCCCAGCGCGCGATCCTGGCCTTGACCCCCGTCGCCGACGACGCCTTCACGGCGTTGCGCACCTTCTCGAAGATGCGCGGCGCGCCGCACATGAAGCTGGGGTTGGTGGCACCGAGCCCCGGCACGATCTTGTCGAGGCGTCCATCGATGGCGGAGGCGAAGCCGATGCGGAGCTGAATCATCGACACCGCCTTGCCGAAGACGTGGCTGAGCGGCAGCCAGAAGTACTGCAGCGAGTGGGGGCCGATGATGCCCAGCGCGTCGACGGCGACGCCCTCGTAGGTCCAGTTGCCGTGGGTCAGCTCCACGCCCTTCGGCCGGCCCGTGGTGCCCGAGGTGTAGATGAGTGTGGCCAGCGAGTCGCTCGTGGTGCCCGCCACCGCGTCGTCCATCGCGCTCGGGTGCTCGGCGAGGTGCGCGCGACCCCGCTCCCGGAGCGCGTCCATCGACAGCGTGCCCTCGCTACCGCCCTCGAACTCGACGATCCCCTTCAACTGTCCCTCGGGCAGCGACTTCCGAGCCTTGGCGACCTGTTCGGCATCCTCGCCGACGAAGATGACGGACTCCGAATGCGTGACGATGTGGGTGAAATCCTCCCCCTGGGTATTCGGGTACACCGTCGTGGTCGCGCCACCGGCGCAGTTGATCGCCAGATCCATCAGCACCCATTCGATGCGGGTGTTGGACGCGATGGCCACGCGCTCCTCCGGCTGCAGGCCGAGCGACAGCAGGCCGGCGCCGATCTCCCAGACGACATCCTTGGTCTCCTGCCACGTCAGGCTGATCCAGTTCTCATCCCGGTCGGGGTGGCGGAACGCCTCCTGGTTGGGCGTGGCGGCGACACGTTCTGAGAACATGGCCCCCACGGTGGGCGGCCGCTCGTCGAGCATGCGCTGGATGTTCGTCATCGAATCCCTCTCGTCGGTTCGCCCCCGCGACACTTTCGCGTCAGTCTACGGGACTCCCGACGGTTGAACGGTCAAAGGATGGCTAGAATTCACGGCATGTCGGGCGAAAACCAGCCGCGGTGGCTCACCGAGGAGCAGCAGGTCGTGTGGCGCGCATTCCTGGACGGCATGGCGCGCATCCAGGAGACGCTCGACGCGGATCTGCGCAGCCGCGGGCTCGACCTCGCCGAGTACGAGATTCTCGTCCGCCTCTCCGAGAGCGAGAACCGCTCGATGCGCATGTCCGACCTCGCGGACGCCGCGCGGCAATCGCGCTCGCGGCTCACCCACACCGTCACCCGCATGGAACGCAAGGGGCTCGTCACCCGCGCGCCGGCCCCCGCCGACCGGCGCGGCGTCATGGCGACCCTGACCGATGCGGGCTTCGCGCTGCTCGAGACGGCCGCCCCCGACCACGTCACCGCCGTCCGCGCGGTGCTCGTGGACGTCGTGGACGAGGCCGACTACGCCGCCCTCGGCCGGGCGATGCAGGCGGTCACGGCCACCCCGGTCCAGAGCCGGACGGCGTGACAGACTGACGGCGTGACCGACGCCGAACGCCGCTGGGACGACCTTCGCCGACGACTCGCCCTGCGTGGGGCGGCCCCCGTGGATGCGAGCACGCTGACGCGCGGGCTGTACTCCTCCGACGCGTCGCTGTACCGGGTCGTCCCGGGCGGCGTGGCGCACCCTCGCGACACCGTCGAGCTGGTCAACCTCGTGGACGCCGCCCGCGAGGCCGGCGTCCCGCTCACCGCCCGCGGGGCGGGAACCTCGTGCGCCGGCAACGCCGTCGGTCCCGGGCTGGTCGTCGACGTGGCGCGCCACCTGCGCACGATTCACGGGCTCGACGTGGAGCGCCGCACGGCCGTCGTCGATCCGGGGGTGGTGCAGGACGTGCTCTCCCGGGCCGCCCAGGCCCACGGCCTGCGGTACGGCCCCGACCCGTCGACGTTCACCCGCTGCACGATCGGCGGCATGATCGGCAACAACGCCTGCGGGCCGCGGGCGATGGGGTACGGCCGGTCGTCCGACAACGTCGTCGCGCTCGACGTCATCACCGGCACCGGCGAACGGCTCACCCTCGACTCGCGGACGGACCTGCGGGCCTCCGACTCCCCCACGCTGCGTGCCCTGCACGCGCTCGTCGCCGAACACCTGGGGGTGATCCGCACCCAGTTCGGCACCTTCAGCCGGCAGGTGTCGGGCTACTCGCTGGAGTGGCTGCTGCCCGAGCGGGGCTTCGACGTGGCGAAGTTCCTGGCGGGCTCGGAGGGCACGCTCGCGGTCATCACCCGGGCCACGGTCCGGCTCGTCGAGGACGCGCCGCACAAGACCATGCTCGCGCTCGGCTACCCGACGATGCCGGACGCCGCGGACGCGATGCCGGCGATCCTGCCGTTCGCCCCCACCGCGGTCGAGGGCATGGACCGGCGGATCGTCGACGTGGTCTCCCGCACGCTCGGCGTGGACGCCGTCCCCCGCCTGCCCGAGGGCGACGGCTGGGTCTTCGTCGAACTCGTCGACGACGACCGCGCACGCCTGGCCGAGCGGGCCGCCGGGCTGCTGGCGGCGTCCGGCTGTCTCGACGGCGAGGTGGTCGACGACCTCGTGGTGGCCGCGGCGCTGTGGAAGATCCGCGCCGACGGTGCCGGGCTGGCCGGCGTCAGCCTCGACCGGCCCGCCTACGCCGGCTGGGAGGACGCCGCCGTGCCGCCGGAGCGCCTCGGCGCCTACCTGCGCGCCTTCGACGCGCTGCTGGCCGAGCACGGGCTGCGGGGCCTGCCGTACGGCCACTTCGGCGACGGCTGCGTGCACTGCCGCATCGACTTTCCGTTGACGCAGGAGCCGGACGGGGCGGCGTCCTACCGACGATTCGTGGAGGCGGCCGCCGACCTCGCCGCGTCGCACGGTGGCTCGATGTCGGGCGAGCACGGCGACGGCCGGGCCCGCTCGGAGCTGCTCGCCCGGCAGTACTCACCGGAGGCGCTGGCGCTGTTCGCGGCCGTCAAGGCCATCTTCGACCCGGACAACCTGCTCAACCCGGGGGTGCTCGTGGATCCCGTCCGGCTCGATCCCGCGCCGCTGGACGCCGACCTGCGCGCCCCGGCGGTGCGGAGGTCGCGGCTGTTCACCACCCACCGCGGGTTCGTCGACGACGTGCACCGCTGCACCGGCGTGGGCAAGTGCGTGGCGAACGCGGGTGGTCAGGTGATGTGCCCGAGCTGGCAGGCGACGCGCGAGGAGAAGGACTCCACCCGCGGGCGGGCCCGCATCCTGCAGGAGATGGTCAACGGCACGCTGGTGACCGACGGCTGGCGCGCGGCCGAGGTGCACGAGGCGCTCGACCTGTGCCTGTCCTGCAAGGGCTGCTCACGCGACTGCCCCACCGGCACCGACATGGCCGCCTACAAGTCCGCGGTGCTCCACGAGGCGTACCGGGGCCGGCTGCGCCCCCGAGACCACTACTCGATGGGATGGCTGCCCACGTGGGGCCGGCTCGCGAGTTCGAACCCCGTGCTGCCCGCGCTGGCGAACCTCGCCCTGCGGGCGCCGGGGCTTTCGTCGCTGGTGAAGGCCGTGGCCGGCGTCGACGCCCGACGCGGCATGCCGCGGTTCGCGGCCCGCTCGAACCGCGAGGTGACGCGGCGGGCGGTGGTCGACGCACCGCTCGGGTCGCGAGGCGAGATCGTCCTGTGGGTCGACTCGTTCAACGACGCCTTTGCCGGCGACACCGTGGCGGCCACGGCGGCCGTCCTCATCGCCGGGGGCTGGACGCCACGGCTGCTGGAGCGCAAGGCCTGCTGCGGCCTGACCTGGATCACGACCGGGCAGCTCGAGGTGGCCGCGCGAGAACTGCGCGCCGCCACCGAGGTGTTGCACCCGTACGCCGCCCGGGGCGTCCCCATCGTGGGCACCGAACCGAGCTGCCTGGCGGTGTGGCGCTCGGACGCCCCAGAGCTGGTGGACGACCCGCGCGTGGCCGAGGTCGCCGCCGCGACCCACACGCTGGCCGAGCTGCTCGCGTCCGTCGAGGACTACGCGTTGCCCGACCTGAGCGGCCACACGATCGTCGCCCAGCCGCACTGCCACGAGGCCTCGGTCATGGGCTGGGCGGACGAGGCCGCACTGCTCCTGCGGACCGGCGCCGAGATCGTCCGGGTGGGCGGCTGCTGCGGGCTCGCGGGCAACCACGGGATGATCGCCGGTCACTACGACTTCAGCCGCGCCGTCTTCGACACCCGGCTCGGGCCGGCGCTGGCGTCCGCCGGGCCTCAGGCCATCGTGCTGGCCGACGGCTTCAGCTGCCGCACGCAGCTGGCCGACCTGCAGGGACGCCAGGCGCTCACCCTCGCCGAGCTGCTCGTCGCGCACCTCCCGGTCAGCGACTCCCCGTAATCCCGCGGTAACCGCCCGCCGGCGGTTGACAACCGTTCCACGACGCACCGTAGGATTGCGCTGTCCTCACGGACGCGAGCATTGGGCATGTCACTCATTTCGAGGCAAGGACTCAAGCTCCGACGCACGGCATGATGCCCTCGTACGCGTTGGAACTTGGGTCCCTTTTCGTTGCCCGGTGTCGGGGCCGTGACGGCACCCGAGGCGTCCGACGGACGAAGTCCGACCAACGAAGGAGAACGAGGACATGCCAGCCGTGAACTACGACACGCTCGCCGGGGACATCCTGGCCAAGGTGGGTGGCGAGCAGAACGTGGCGAACGTGGTGCACTGCGCCACCCGCCTGCGCTTCGCGCTGAAGGACCGAGCCAAGGCGGACAAGGACGCGATCATGGCGCTGCCCGGCGTCATCACGGTCGTGGAGAGCGGCGGCCAGTTCCAGGTCGTCATCGGCAACAACGTGCCCAAGGTGTACGCGGGGCTGCCGGGGACGCTGACGGCCGACCGGGAGGGCGAGGACGCGCCCGCGGCGTCCGGCGGGGTCATGGCACGCGTCATCGACGTGGTGTCGGCCATCTTCGCCCCCATCCTGGGCGCGCTCGCGGCCACCGGCATCCTGAAGGGCCTCCTGCTCATCGCCGTGGCCGCGGGCTGGTTGGCGACCACGTCGTCGACCTATCAGATCCTCTATGCCGCGGCGGACGCGCTGTTCATGTTCCTGCCCATGTACCTCGCGGTGACGGCCGCGCGGAAGTTCGGCAGCAACCCCTACACCGCGCTCACGCTCGCGGGCGCGCTGCTCTACACGCAGCTCGCCACGGTCAACATGGTCATCGACGGCCAGGTCACGGCCACGACACTGCGCGCCTGGGGTCAGGCCGGCAACGACGTCACCTTCTTCGGCATCCCCGTGTTGCTGCAGAGCTACACGAGCTCGGTCATTCCGATTCTGCTGGGCGTGTGGGCGATGAGCTATGTGGAGAAGTTCTTCAACCGCATCATTCACGAGTCGGTGCGCAACTTCATCACGCCCCTGCTCGCGCTCGTCATCATGGTGCCCCTGACGCTCATGACGCTCGGCCCGGCCGGCGTCTACCTCGGCACCGGCATGGCTTGGCTGATCCAGCAGGCGTACACGTTCTCGCCGATCCTGATGGGCATTCTCATCGGCGGCCTGTGGCAGGTGCTGGTCATCTTCGGCATCCACTGGGGCATCGTGCCGATCTTCATCAACAACCTCGCCACCCAGGGCTTCGACCCGGTCAAGACGGCGGCCTTCCCGGCGGTGCTCGCCCAGGCCGGGGCCGCCCTCGGCGTCTTCCTGCGTCTCAGGGCGCGCAAGGACCGCGCGCTCGTCGGCTCCACGGTCATCGCCGGCATCTTCGGCATCACCGAGCCCGCCATCTACGGCGTCAACCTGCCGCGCAAGCGGCCCCTGATCATCGGCTGCATCGCCGGTGCGATCGGCGGCGCAATCACCGGCGCCTTCGGCGTCCTCGTCTTCGGCACCGGGGCCCCCGGCCTGCTGACGCTGCCCATCGGCATCGATCCCGACGGCGACCCCATGAACCTCGTCTGGCTGCTCGTGGGCACCGGACTCGCGTTCATCCTGGCCACCGTCGGCACCTACTTCTTCGGCTTCTCCGAGGACGACTTGGCCCGGGACGCCGCAGCGGCGGCCGAGCAGGAGGCCGAGATCGCCGAGGCAGAAGCTCCCGAGGCCGCGCCGGGGACCGACATCGAGCTGGCTTCGCCGATGGCCGGCACGATCGTCCCGCTGGAACAGGTGGACGACAAGGTCTTCTCCTCGGGCGCGATGGGCTCCGGGTTCGGCATCCGGCCGACCGACGGCACCGTCGTCGCCCCCGTGGACGCGAAGGTGGTCGTCTCCATGGGCCACGCCATCGGGCTGAAGACCACCGACGGGCTGGAGATCCTCATCCACGTCGGCATCGACACCGTGAAGCTCAACGGCGCGCCGTTCAGCCACGCGGTCGCCAAGGGCACGCAGGTGAAGGCGGGCGACGTCCTCGTCATCGCCGACCTGGCAGCCATCGCCGCGGCCGGCCTCGACCCCACGACCGTCGTGATCATCACCAACAGCGGCAACTACGCCACGATCGCGCCCCTCGCCGAGGGAACGGTCACCTCCGCGACGCCCGCGCTGCTCGTCACGCGCTGAAAGGATGACACCCATGAGCATCGACCCCATCCTGTTCCCCACCGACTTCCTGTGGGGCGCCTCCACCTCGGCCTACCAGGTCGAGGGGGCCTGGAATGAGGACGGCAAGGGGCCGTCCGTCCAGGACGCCCGAACGCACGTCCCGGAGGGCACCACCGACTTCACGGTGGCGGCCGATCACTACCACCGCTACGCCGAGGACGTGGCGATGATGGCCGACATCGGCCTGAAGGCCTACCGCTTCTCGATCGCGTGGACGCGCATCCTGCCCGAGGGCGACGGCGCGGAGAACCCGGCCGGCATCGCGTTCTACCACCGGCTCATCGACGAGCTGCTGGCCCACGACATCGTGCCGATCGTCACGATGTTCCACTTCGACCTGCCCCAGGCGCTGGCCGAGCGCGGCGGCTGGGCGAACCCGGCAACGGTGGACGCGTTCGTGCGCTTCGGCGACATCCTGTTCCGCGAGTACGGCTCCAAGGTCACCTACTGGCTCACCATCAACGAGCAGAACATGATGATCCAGCACGGCAGGATGCTCGGCACGACGACGCTGGAGGGCGACGCGGCGCAGGTCGACCTGTTCGCCCAGAACCACGCGATGTTCCTCGCCCAGGCCCGCGTCATGGCGCGCTGCCACGAGCTGCTTCCGCAGGCCAAGATCGGACCGGCGCCGAACATCGCGTACGTCTACCCCGAGAGCTGCCGGCCCGAGGACGTCCTGACCGCCGACACGTGGAATGCGATCCGCAACTGGCTCTACACCGACCTGGCGGTGCGCGGCACGTACAACAACGTGGCGTGGTCCTACCTGGAGCGCAAGGGGTGGGCGCCGAGCGTCACCGACGAGGATCTGGCGGTGCTGGCGTCCGGGAAACCCGACTTCGTGGCGTTCAACTACTACGCCACGCAGACGGTGGCGGCGCCGTCCGGCGATGAGTCCGACCTGCGGCGGCGCGGCGAGGATCAGCAGATGGTGCGCGGCGAGGTGGGCCTCTACAAGGCCGTCGACAACCCGAACCTGCCGAAGAACGCCTTCGGGTGGGAGATCGACCCGGTCGGGTTCCGGATGACCTTCCGCGCCCTGTGGGATCGCTACGGGCTGCCGCTGCTCGTCACCGAGAACGGGCTGGGGGCCCGCGACACCCTCGGCGACGACGGTATGGTGCACGACGACTACCGCATCGACTACCTGCAGCGTCACATCGAGCAGATCCGGCTGGCGGTCGGCGACGGGGTGGGCGTGCTGGGGTACTGCCCGTGGTCGGCGATCGACCTGATCTCGACCCATCAGGGCTTCGCCAAGCGGTACGGCTTCATCCACGTGGATCGTGACGAGTTCGACCTGAAGTCGCTCGCGCGCAGCCGCAAGGCGAGCTCGTACTGGTACGCCCAGGTCATCGAGAGCCGGGGCGCGAGCCTCGACGCCTGAGGAAAACACCTGAGAAGAGAGGAGGGCGGCCGGTGCCGGCGATGCGGGTGTCACGCGTCCTCAACAACAACGCGGTCATGGTCACCGAGGCCGGTGACCGGGTCGCGATCGTGCTGGGCCGCTCGATCGGCTACGGGAAGCGGCCCGGGGACGCGATCGATCCCGGGGCGGTCAGCGAGCGCTTCCTGCCCGATCAGTCGACGCCCATCGACCGGCTGGCCGCCTTCCTCTCCGACACGCCCCTGGAGGTGGTGCGGGTGGCGCGCGAGATCGCCGAACTCGCCCACGCGCGCCTGGGCGTCCGCCTGAGCCAGGCACTCGTCCTGCCGCTGGCCGACCACCTCGCGTTCGCCCTCGACCGGGCACGCTCGGCCACCGAGCTCGACTATCCGCTGCGCTGGGAGGTCGGCCAGCTCTATCCCGCCGAGCTGGCGCTCGGGGGCGAGGCCATCGCGCTGGTGCGTCGGCATCTGGGCGTCGACCTGCCGGACGCCGAGGCCGTCCCGGTGGCGATGCACCTGGTGAATGCGCAGTTCACCGGGGACTCGATGCTCACACCCCGCTGCGGGACGCCCTTTCGGCCCGGCGACGCCAGCGCCCTGGATCGACGGCCGATGGCCCGTGATGCAGGTGTATCGAGAGTCCCCTTACCGAGCCGGATCGTAGCCGTACCATGAACCCGAGTCCGGCATATCGAAACAGGTGTTATAAGTGATCCGGGTCGTAGCCGGGCGAGTGTGCCCCCATGTGAAATCCGTGTAGGTAGGAGATCTTAGCGAACGTCGCCCCGTTGCAGATGGGCGCGAATCGTCAATCTTGACCGCCGTGCCGGTGCAATTCAATCCCGTATAGGCAAAGTCGTATGCGTACGGTGAACTGCTGCTCGACCAAAAAACAGTGTACGTGGCCGCATGAGCAGGTGTAGGTGCGAGGAAGGCAGCCACTGCAGCCGTCGTGACGATAGCACCAGCGCGGAAACCCATTCCCTTGGTCTGTCGCATAGGTGGATCCTCTGCGCGCCAGTTCGAGCAGGCTACCATCACTCCTACCCTGTCTGGAAGGGGGCAGATCTCGTGAAGCGGCGTCAGGCTGCAGCACTCTGTGCCCTGGCTGTTGTTCTGCCGGTCGTGGCGGGTTGCGATCCCCCAGAACCGGCCGCGATGTCACCGACCCCCACGCCGGGTGGGGTGATTCAGGGAATCGTCGAGGAGTTGAGCGCCCTGCCGACCGGCTTGGAGGAGGCGTCCGCTGGGCTGGTCTACGCCGAGACCGACGGCGCGGTGGTGCGGATCGACCTGCACGACCGCCGCGCGCAGCGCATCGCCGTACCGCGCCTGGGGAGTTTCCGGAGTTTCGTCGCCACCTCGGCCATGCTCGCGGTGAAGCAGGTTGATGACGGTGTGGGATTCCTGGTATTGAACGACGCAACGGTTCGGGACCTCCCCGGAGCCGTTGGCGGAGCCGGTCGGCTCTATCCAGCCGGTCCTGACGGGATGTGGGTGGTGCCCGAGGAGCCCCGGGACGGACGCCGAGTGATGTCTCTGTTTGAGGCGAAGGTTCCCGACGCGGCAGGAGACCTGACTCCTCTGGGCCGCAGGGTGCTTCCGGCGACGATGGGCATCCCGGCAGCCACCGGGTCCGGGGAGCTCATCTCGCGGGGTCTGGACGCCACCTACGTGGTGACCCGCGAGGCCACAGAGCTTTGGTCCAGCTGGGAACCGGGGTCGGAGGTGATCGCGGTCGGCGCAGAGATCGCGATCGTTCGCACGTGCGCCCGGTGCGACCTCACGGTGCATCCGCGCACGGCGTCGGCGACCCCGGCACCCGTGACCGCCCAAGGGATCGCGGCCCTCGACCGGGTCATCCCGGATGGCGACCACGCGGACGGCGGCCGGCTGTCGGTCACGGGGCGGTTCCTGGCGCTCCCCGTCACCGACGAGCGCGGGGACGTCCGCCTCACCGTGGTCGACCTGACCACGGGGGACACCACCCTCGTCGGGGGTGCGCTGACCCGCATGAACGCCAACGACCAGTTCGCGTGGCTGCCCACGCGCGACGACCGCTGGCTGCTGGCGGTCACCGATCAACGCTTGCACGTCCTGGACATGCGTACCGGCTCTGAGTCCGTCTGGGACGCCGTCGCGGCCAGCCGCGTCGCGGTCGTCGGGTCGTAAGGACGCACTGTTGCGGCGCGCTCGTACGGGGACCCCGAGCCTGCGGCGGCATGTCGTCCGAGGTGGCGCGGCGTCGGCTGCGTCACACTGACACCCATGCCCCATCCTCATGCGGACGCCCTCGCGCGCCTGGACGCCTGGACCGGACCTTCGGAGTATCAGACCGCGCTCGCCCAGGCCTACGTCGCGTTCCTGACGGCCCGACCGGACGCCTGCGACCGGGCCTGCGCGCCCGGACACCTGACGGCCTCGGCGATGGTGTTCAGCGCCGAGTTGACCCACGTCGCGCTCGTGCTGCATGGGATCGTGGGGGCGTGGATCCAGGCGGGCGGTCACCTCGAGTCCACCGACGCGACGCTGGTGGACGCCGCCGCGCGCGAGGTGCACGAGGAGTTGGGTCTGTTGGTGGAGCTGGATCCGGTGCCCGTCACCCTCCACTGCCACCCGATCACGTGCCGCGGCTATGAGCAGGTGACGCGACATCTGGACGTGCGCTTCGTGGGCCGGGTCACCGCAGCGGCCGAGCTGGCTGTCTCGTCGGAATCCCGCGACGTCGCCTGGTGGCCCGTCGACGCCCTCCCGCCGGGGATTTTCCCCGAGGTCCGCGACCTGGTCGAGCTGGGCCGGGCCCGGCTGCTGGGCCACGGCGCACCGCGTCCGCGGTAGCCGGGCTCTCGCGAGCGGGGAGCGGCGGCGTCCGCCCCTATACTGGTCGGCGACTCCGCCCGCACCCGAACAGGATGGTCCATGCCCGAATTCGTGTTCACCATGCACAACGTCCGCAAGACGGCAGGTGAGAAGCTCATCCTCGACAACGTCACCTTGTCGTTCTACGAGGGCGCCAAGATCGGCGTCGTCGGCCCGAACGGCGCCGGCAAGTCGACCCTGCTCAAGGTCATGGCCGGCCTCGAGAAGGCCAACAACGGCGAGGCCAACATCAAGAAGGGCGCCACGGTCGGCATGCTCCAGCAGGAGCCGCCCCTGACCGAGGACAAGACGGTGCGCGAGAACATCGAGGAGGCCGTCGCCGACACCAAGGCCAAGCTCGATCGGTTCAACGCGATCGGTCTCGAGATGGCCGAGCCGGACGCCGACTTCGATGCCCTCATGGCCGAGATGGGCGACCTGCAGACCGAGCTCGACCACCGCAACGCGTGGGATCTCGACTCCCAGCTCGAACAGGCGATGGACGCCCTCCAGTGCCCGCCCGGCGACTCGCCCGTCACGCACCTCTCGGGCGGCGAGCGGCGCCGCGTCGCGCTGGCGAAGCTGCTGCTCGAGCAGCCGGACCTGCTGCTGCTCGACGAGCCGACCAACCACCTGGACGCCGAGTCCGTGGCGTGGCTCGAGGGACACCTCAAGACCTACCCGGGTGCCGTCCTCGCCGTGACGCACGATCGGTACTTCCTCGACAACGTCGCGGAGTGGATCTGTGAGGTCGATCGTGGCCGCCTGCACCCGTACGAGGGCAACTACTCCACCTACTTGGAAACGAAGCGGCAGCGCCTCACCATCGAGGGCAAGAAGGACGCCAAGCGCGCCAAGATCCTCGAGAAGGAACTCGAATGGGTGCGCGCCAACCCCAAGGCGCGCCAGGCCAAGAACCGCGCCCGGCTCGCCCGCTACGAGGAGCTCGCCGCCGAGGCGGAGCGCAACCGCAGCGTCGACCTGGCCGAGATCAACATCCCGCCCGGCCCTCGCCTGGGTGCCGATGTGCTGCAGGCCACGGACCTCACCAAGGGCTTCGGCGATCGCATCCTGATCGACGGCCTGAGCTTCACGCTGCCCCGCGCCGGCATCGTCGGCATCATCGGCCCCAACGGCGTCGGCAAGACGACGTTGTTCAAGATGATCGTGGGCGAGGAGCAGCCCGATTCCGGCACGCTCAAGGTCGGTCAGACCATCAGCTTCAGCTACGTCGACCAGGGCCGCGGCGGCATCGATCCCAAGAAGAACGTGTGGGAGGTCGTCTCCGACGGGCTCGACCACATCAAGGTCGGCAGCTTCGAGATGCCCTCGCGCGCCTACGTCGCCTCGTTCGGCTTCAAGGGTCCGGACCAGCAGAAGCTGGCCGGCGTCCTCTCCGGCGGCGAGCGCAACCGACTCAACCTCGCGCTCACGCTCAAGCAGGGCGGCAACGTGCTGCTGCTGGACGAGCCGACCAACGACCTCGACGTCGAGACGCTGCAGTCGCTGGAGGATGCGCTGCTGGAGTTCCCCGGCTGCGCCGTCGTCATCTCCCACGATCGCTGGTTCCTCGACCGCGTCGCCACCCACATCCTCGCCTGGGAGGGCGACGATGACGACGAGTCGAAGTGGTTCTGGTTCGAGGGCAACTTCGCCGACTACGAGGCCAACAAGGTCTCCCGGCTCGGCGTCGAGGCCGCCCGCCCGCACGCGAGCAAGCACCGCCGGCTCACGCGCGACTGATCTGCCGTCCGAGGGCCGCTCTCTCCGTGGCGGGAGGGCGGCCCTCGCCGCGTCGCAGGGCGGTCAGGCCGCGTGCGCGTCGGTGACGTCGTCGTCGGTGATCACCCCGTCGGCGTCCACGCGCACCGTGTCGGTGGCCGCGTCCGGGGCCGTCTCCGCACCCTCGCCGGCCGGGGCCTGCTCCGCGACCACCCGTTCGGCCTCGTACGGCGTCTCGAACTGTGGCTCCTCGGCCGGCGGACGGGCCTGCATCTTGGTGAACTCGGCCGTCCCCAACCGCAGGTCGTGCGCCACCCACTGCGCCTCGATCTCGAAGTCCTGCCGTTCGACCCCGTTCTGAGTGGTCCAGCGTTGCGTGGTCAGGCGGCCGCCCACGACCACGGGCTGGCCAGCCTTGACGCTGCCGCGCACGTGCTCGGCGAGCCGCCGCCAGCACGTGACGCGGTACCACGTCGTCTCTCCGTCCACCCAGCCGTTGTCTCGTCGCACCCGCGGCGTGTGCGCGAGGCTGAACATCGTGCGTCCGCCGACCGGACCGACATCCTTCCATTCGACCAGGTTGCCGACGTTGCCCGCCACCGTGACATGAGCCTCCATGGCCCGCTCCCTTCTGCTTCGGCGCACCCGTGCGGCGCCGTCACCTGTCACATTCGGCCGCGAGACCTCGAATCCGTCACCGAAGGGCGAAGTGTGGACAACTTCGTCCCTCGGGCGTGCTGAGGGCCGAGTTGTCCACAGGGAGCGGGCCCGAACGTGCAGCGTCGGGAGGACAGAGTCAACGGGCGCGGCGAACCGCCGCCCGCGCGGACGCCAGCCGCTCCAGCTCGGCGCGCACCGGGCCCACGACGTCCGACGCCGTCACCTCGCCGATCGCGTCGGTGAGGAGGCGGCGGGCCGTCCGGGCCTTGACGCGCGCCCCGAGCTCGACGAATATCCGGCTCAGCAGCGCCAGCACGATGCCGCCGATGACGCCGCCGCCGAACAACAGCGTCTGCACGGGCCAGCCATTCCAGACCACCTCAGGCAGCACAATCGGCACCTGGAACACCAGGAACAGCCACGGCAGCAGCAGCCACACGCCGCCCACCACCAGGGCGGCGAACAGCAGCCACTGCAGGATCGTCACGAGCACCCACCAGCCGTGGCCCGAGTCCATCCGCAGATCGGTGCGGGCCACGGCGGCGTCCAGACGGTCGGCCAGCACGCGCTCGTTGCCGCGCGCTGCCGTCCGGATGGCGTCCGCCCATCCCCGCGGCACCCCCTCGGTCGCCGTCTCGATCAGGCCGCGCAGCGAGGCGTCCAGCCTGGCGCGCTGGACCGAGCTCGCCTTGGGCAGCGACGTCCGGCTCACATCGGTGGGGCTCAATTCGCGCGGCCCCAGGCCGACGCGCAGCTTGCGGAGCGGGTCGGGCTTCAACCGCTTCAGCCACGTCACCATCGGCCAGCCGGTCGCGATCGTGCCGCGATGCCGCCAGGCCTTCAGGACGCCGTCAGTCACCTGCGGCACCCCGGCCGCCTCGGCCATCGTCTCGTCGAGCCGCTCGACGTCGCGGGCGTCGATCGCGGGCAGCCGGCCCTCCCCCAGCTCGGCCGACAGCAGGCCGGCCTGGCGGGACACGTCCGCGGCGAACCGCTTGGCCGTCATCGCCTTGGCCTCCGCGGTCTTCTCCAACAGCGCCCGCAGATCGGCCATCCCCTCGCCGGTCAGCGCTGACACCGCCAGCACCGGCGATGCCGCCAGCCCCTCGGAATCCAGCAACCGGCGCAGGTCGGTGAGGGCGTGGCGCAGTTGCTCCGGTGTCAGCCGGTCGGCCTGGTTGAGCACCACGACCATCACGTCGGCGTGGTCGGCCAGCGGCTTGAGGTAGCCGTCGTGCAGCGCGCCGTCCGCGTACTTCTGCGGGTCGACCACCCACACCAGCATGTCGACGAGCTCGACGAGTCGATCGACGGTGAGCCGGTGCGCCACCTCGGTCGAGTCGTGGTCGGGCAGGTCGCGCAGGGCGGCCTTGCGCCCTGCGCGCTCCCCCGCGGCCACGCGGTGCCGCCGGTTCACCCCGAGCCAATCGC
>JAKDIK010000107.1 GCA_030450535.1 Propionibacteriaceae bacterium | reverse complement strand
CGCGACATCGTCGCGGATCCCGCCGTGCGCAGCGGGCTGCACCGGATCGACGCCGGGCACGCCCGGTACCTCGTGCTGGTGACCCCGGTCGTGTTCGGGGAGGACGTCGGCGCCCACGTCGTGGCCGCCCCGCTCACCGAACTGGAGGACGCCCGGCGCGATCGGCTCCTCCGGAGCATCGGCGAGGGGCTCGCGCTGCTCGGCGCCGCGGGGGCGGTGGCGGCGGTGGCGTCCCATCGCTACGCCACGGCGCCCGTGCGACGACGGCGCCGGCCGGCCGGTGATCGCGGCCCGCTCGGCGTCGTGGTTGCGGAGGGGTTCTTGTCGCGGCTCGCGTTCGGGCTGCTGAGCTTCTCGCTGCCGTTGTACGCCCACCGGCTCGGGCTGTCGCTGCCCGAGATCGGCATGCTGCTCTCGACGAACACGGCGGTCGCGATCGTGCTCAAGCCCGTCATGGGTCGGGTGATCGACCGGGTGGGCGTCCGGACGGCCTACGTGTTCGCGGTGGCGCTGCGCACCCTGGTGGTGTTGTCGCTCGTGTTCGCCGCGGCGCCGCTCCACCTGTTCGTGGCGCGCGGGTTGCACGGGGTGTCCATCGCGCTGCGCGATCCCTCCGCAGCCACGGTGCTCGCGGCGTTGGGCGGCAAGAAGGCGGTCGCGCAGCGGTTCGCCTGGTACCAGACCGCCAAGACGGTGGCCGGATCGGGCGGGCAGGTCGGCGCGGGGATCCTGCTCACGGCGCTGGCGGGTGGCTTCGAGACGGTGTTCGCCGTCGCGACCGTGCTGTCGGGCGTCCCGCTGCTCCTGGTGATCGCCGGGCTCCGCGGGCCGCGCGTGCGCGGCCTCGTCCTGCCCCGGCTCCCGCGTCACACGCCGCTCCCTGCGGCGCTGAAGGCGTCCCTGGCCCCGTACGCGCTGCTGGGGGCGGCCATGTCGGGAACCGCCTACCTGATGGCCAACCTGCTGCCCGTGCTCGCGGTGGAGCACATGGGGCTGTCCCCGCTGGCAGCGTCGTCGATGTACGCGTTCACCGCCGTCGTGGCCCTGAGCGGCCCCGCGTGGGGGTGGATCGCCGACCGCTTCAGCCTGAAGCTCGTTCTTGGCGTCCGGGCGGTGGGGAACGTGGCTTCCTCCCTGATCTGGCTGGTGTTCCCGACCCACGCGGGCCTCATCGCAGGCAAGATCGCCGACGACGCGGGCAAGGCCGCCTTCCGACCGGCCTGGGGCGCGGTGATGGCGCGGGTCTCCGCCCTCGATCCGCCGCGCCGCGCGCAGACCTTGGCGCTGATGAGTTCCGCGGAGGACGTCGGCGAGCTGGGTGCCCCCATCCTGGCGGGGGCCGTGTGGGCGGCGTTCGGCCTGCCGGCCCTGCTGGTGATGCGGGCTGTGGCGGGCCTGGCTGCCGAGGCGTACGCCTGGCGGCTCGGCTCCCGGGGTCTGCTCGATGCCGAGGGCTGGGATGAGGATGCTCTCACGTCGGCCTCATCGACATCTCCACCACCGCCCCTACGGTGATCGCCATGGATGTCACACTGCTTCGCTCCCGCGCATCCCTCGAACGCCTCAGCCCGGTGATGACGGACCTCGTGTTCGCTCTGGATTCCCGGGGCGCGCGCGTCACCCACGTCCACCCCGAGGAACTCGAGGCTCGCTCCCAGCCGCTGCGGCGCACCGACGTGTGCGTCCTGAAGGCCAAGACGACGGACGCCCTCCGGCTCGGTCGGCGCTACCACGAGGCCGGCATCCCCACCATCAGCCCCTACCCGGTGACCGCCCTGTGCCGCGACAAGCTGGCGACCAACCTGGTGCTCGAGGCGTCGGGGCTGCCCGTTCCGGCGTGCGTCAGCGTGACGCAGCCCGACGACGTCCTGCGATTCCTGGCCGAGGGGCCGGTGATCCTGAAGCCGGTGCGGGGGTCCCGGGGGCGCGGGATCCGGGTGGTGCGCGGCGCGGACGACGTGCCCGAGGACCTGGGCGAGGAGGAGACTCTCGCGCAGCGCTACGTCGCGCCCGACGGACTCGACCGCAAGATCTATCGCATCGGGGAGGAGGTCTTCTGTGTCGTGCGCGTCTGGCCGCCGGTGACGTTGCAGGACAAGTACGGCCGGCTCATGCCGCTCGATCCGGCCACCGAAGAGATCGCTCGCGCCTGCGGCGACGTGCTCGGCACCGATGTGTACGGCGTCGACATCGTCGAGCACGAGGGTCGACCCTGGGTGGTCGACCTGTCGAGCTTCCCCGGTTTCAAGGGCGTGCCGGACGCCGGCGTCCGACTGGCCGAGCGGATCATGGCGGCCGCCTGAGTCATCGGTGGTGGTGGCTCGGCCGCCCGCCACAAGGAAGTGTCGGGGGCGCGTCCTACTCTTGTCGTCATGCGTCCCGTCACCGACATCAAGCGCCGTGTCGCACCGTTCGAGGTGCACGCCGACTTTGCGCCCGCTGGTGATCAGCCGGCCGCCATCGACGAGTTGGAGCGCCGCGTCATCGCGGGGGAGAACGACATGGTGCTGCTGGGCGCCACCGGCACGGGCAAGACGGCGACGGTGGCGTGGCTGGCCGAGCGGCTGCAGCGTCCGATGCTCGTCATGCAGCCCAACAAGACGTTGGCCGCCCAGTTCGCGAACGAGCTGCGGCAGTTCTTCCCCGACAACGCGGTGGAGTACTTCGTCAGCTACTACGACTACTACCAGCCGGAGGCGTACGTCCCGCAGACGGACACCTACATCGAGAAGGACTCCTCGCTGAACGAGGAGGTCGAGCGACTGCGGCACTCGGCCACCAATTCGCTGCTCACCAGGCGTGACGTGATCGTGGTGGCGACGGTGTCGGCCATCTACGGCCTCGGGACGCCGCAGGAGTACGTCGACCGCATGGTGCGGTTGCGGGTGGGGGAGGAGCACGACCGGGATTCGCTGCTCCGCGCGCTGGTGGGCATCCAGTACGCCCGCAACGACCTGGCGGCGACCCGCGGCACGTTTCGTGTGCGGGGCGACACGCTGGAGATCTTCCCGATGTATGAGGAGAACGCCGTCCGCGTGGAGTTCTTCGGCGACGAGATCGAGGCGCTCTCGACGCTGCACCCGCTGACCGGCGAGGTGCTCAGCGAGGACGACGAGGTGTACGTCTTCCCGGCGTCCCACTACGTGGCGGGCCCGGAGCGCATGGAGCGGGCGATCGGGGGTATCGAGGCGGAGCTCGAGGATCGGCTGGCCGATCTGGAGGGGCAGAACAAGCTGTTGGAGGCCCAGCGGTTGCGCATGCGCACCGGCTACGACATCGAGATGATGCGCCAGATCGGCACCTGCTCGGGCATCGAGAACTACTCCCGCCACATCGACGGCCGTGGGCAGGGGACGCCACCGAACTGTCTGCTCGACTACTTTCCCGAGGACTTCGTGCTCGTCGTCGACGAGTCGCACGTCACCGTGCCGCAGATCGGCGGCATGTACGAGGGAGACATGAGCCGCAAGCGGACGCTGGTGGACTTCGGGTTCCGACTGCCGTCCGCCATGGACAACCGGCCGCTGCGGTTCGAGGAGTTCACCGAACGCATCGGCCAGACCGTGTACCTCTCGGCGACACCCGGGCCCTACGAACTCGCGCGATCGGACGGCTTCGTCGAACAGGTCATCCGGCCCACCGGTCTCATCGATCCCGAGGTCGTCGTGAAGCCCACGAAGGGTCAGATCGACGACCTGATCGGCGAGATCCGCGCCCGCACCGAGCGCAACGAGCGCATCCTCGTCACGACCCTGACGAAGAAGATGGCAGAGGATCTCACCGACTACCTGATGGAGAATGGGGTGCGGACGCGGTACCTGCACTCCGAGGTCGACACGCTGAAGCGCATCGAGCTGCTGCGGGAGCTGCGGCTGGGCCAGTACGACGTGCTCGTCGGCATCAACCTGTTGCGCGAGGGGCTCGACCTGCCCGAGGTGTCGCTCGTGGCGATCCTGGACGCCGACAAGGAGGGATTCCTACGCTCGGAGCGGTCGCTGATCCAGACGATCGGACGCGCTGCGCGCAACGTGGCGGGCCAGGTGCACATGTACGCCGACAAGATGACACCCTCGATGGAGGCGGCCATCGACGAGACGAACCGGCGCCGCGACAAGCAGGTGGCCTACAACACCGAGCACGGCATCGACCCCCAGCCGCTGCGCAAGAAGATCGCCGACATCACCGACATGCTGGCCCGCGAGGACGCCGACACGTGGGACGTGGTCGGCAAGTTCGACGACGGCAAGAAGACATCGCCGGTGCCCGATCTGCGGGGCGAGCGGGATCTCGGATCGCTCCCGACCTCGGAGCTGGCCGCCCTGGTGCACGAGCTGAGCGACCAGATGCACGCGGCCGCGAAGGAGCTGCAGTTCGAGACCGCCGCGCGCCTGCGCGACGAGATCGCCGACCTCAAGAAGACGATCCGTCAGATCGTGGAGGCGACGAAGTGAGCCCGGTGCGCGGGTGTCGACGCCGTCTAGGATTGGAGCGACAGCGAGGAGGCTCATCGTGAATTTCCCGGAGTGGATCACCACGGCGACCGGTCGGTTGACGCCGACGGATCTGGCACTGGTGAAGTGGAGTTGCATCGCGTTCGGTGTGTTGCTGGCGCAGAAGTCGCGGGGCGTGCGGGAGCTCGATCAGCGGCTCGTCCTGGCCGCGGTCGTGGCGTTGGCCGCCAAGCCCGCGGCGTCCGCGTTCGGGTTCGGCCGGGCCTGATCCGAGCCGATCGCGAGTCGGTAGGCTGCGTGTCATGGCTGTGAAGTGGTACACCGTCGTCATCGACTGCCGCGACCCCCAGGCACAGGCCCACTGGTGGGCGGAGGCGCTCGACTGGCAGGTCGTCTACGACACCCCCGAGGAGGCGGTCGCGATCCCGAAGGGTTTCTCTGAGGAGCCCGCCGCCGATCTGGCGGAGTGGGCGTCCCGCGGGCAGGGTCTGGTCTTCGTTCCGGTTGAGGAGGGCAAGTCGGTCAAGAACCGGCTGCACCTCGACCTGGCACCGCACACCAGCCAGGATCGCGACGCCGAGATCGCCCGCCTGGAATCCCTGGGCGCGACCAGGGTCAACGTGGGGCAGGACGAAGCGGAAGCCACCTTTACCGTTCTCGCCGACCCCGAGGGCAACGAGTTCTGCGTGCTCAGCTCCCGCGACCGATAGGAGTTGCGCTCACGCCGCCGAAGATGCCCCGAAGCGCAACGTCACGATCTCGAAGGGGCGCAGCCGGACGCGGACCGAGCCGCCCGCCACCGCGGGCGCGGCCACGCCGGCCAAGGGCCGCTCCAGCAGGTCGACGCGGCTCACGGACGCGAACGCGAACGACGGCGTGAGGGCGAGCTCGCCGCGCTCGCCCAGCGACTCGTAGGCGCGCACGATCACGTCGCCGCTGCGATCGTCGGCGAGCTTGACGCACTCGATGAAGGCCGTGTTCGCCTCGTCCGGGACGAGCAGCGGCTCGATCGGGCCGGGTGCGGTGCGGGGCGGATTGTCCAGGGCGAGGCCGAGCGCCACGGCGTCAGCCAGGTCGGCGTCCGGCATCACCTCGAAGCGGAAGTCGTGCACCCCCTGGTCGCAGGTGGGATCCGGAATGCGCGGGGAGCGCAACAGGGACGTTCGCGCGGTGGTCGCGCCGCCGCCGCCGGAGTCCCGGGTGCGCGCGAAGTCCCACCCGTAGGTGCTGTCGCTCGCGATGGCGACGCCGCGGCGTCCCTCGGGGAGCCGGAGCCAACGCAGCGCGGGCACTTCGAAGCGGCTGCGCTCCCACGAGGTGTTGGCGTTGAGCGGGCGCGTGACGAAACCGAACTGGACGCCGCACTCCGCGGTCGTCGCGTGCATGGCCAGGGGGAGGGCGAGCTTGAGGAGCTGCTGGTCCTCGTGCCAGTCGACGTGGACGGCGATGCCCAGGCAGCGACGCCCCGCCCCGACGACGAAGGCGACCTCGGCCGACGAGGATCCCCAACGGTAGGAGACCACGATCCGGCGCTCACGCTCGTCGCCCTCGCAGCGCACCCCGGTGGGCTCGAGGGCTGTGCTCGTGCTGAGGGTGTAGGCGTCGATGTCCCAGGCGTCGTAGTTGTTGGGAATGTCGACGAGCTGCTCGAGGCGTCCCCATGCCCGGTCGGGCGCCACGAGGTTCGGTCCCGCGGGGGTCCGGAAGCCGGTGAGGTGACCTGAGGCGTCCACCTGAATCCGGAGGAGGCCGTTGTCGAGGACGAAGCCCGCGGAGTCGTCGCATTCGACCGCGCCGGCGTCCGGCTCGTCGGCGAGGGGGCGCACCACGGGGTGGACGGTGGCCGCCGGGCCGACCCCGGTGAGCGCGGGCATCCGGTCGGCGATGAGCGCCTCGGCGCGAGCGATGAGGGCGGCGTGGTCGGCCTCGGCGTCCGCGTGCACCCACGCGATGCTCGAGCCGGGCAGGATGTCGTGGAATTGGTTGTAGAGCAGGGTGCGCCACAGCTCGCGCAACTCATCGTGGGGGTAGGGGACGCCGGCGCGCAGGGTGGCGAGCACGCTCCAGGCCTCAGCTTCGCGGAGGGTCGACTCGCCGCGGCGGTTGCCCTGCTTGGTGTGGTGCTGGGAGGTGTAGGTGCCGCGGTGCTTCTCGAGGTACATCTCGCCGGTCCACACGTCGCGGTCGGTGAGTTCGGATTCGGCCGTCGCGAAGAAGCGGTCCGGGCGGGAGAGCTCGATGCGCGGCAGGCCCTCCAGATCGCCCATGCGGCCGGCCGCGTCCAGCATCTCGCGGGTGGGACCGCCGCCGCCGTCGCCGTAGCCGAAGGGCATCAACCAGTGCTTGGCCCGGTCGCCCTCGGTGAACTGCCGCTCCGACAGCAACGCCTCCGCGACGCTGACCTCGGCGTTGTAGGTGTCGGTGGGGGAGAAATGTGTGAAGAGCCGCGTGCCGTCGATGCCCTCCCAGTCGAAGGAGGTCGAGGGCATGCGGTTGGTCTCGTTCCAGGAGAGCTTCTGGGTGAAGACGCGGGCCTTGCCGGCGAGGCGGGCGATTTGCGGCAGCGCGCCGGAGTAGCCGAAGGAGTCCGGCAGCCACACCTCGTCGGTGCTGACGCCGAACTCCTCGGCGAGAAACCGCTCGGCTTCGAGGAATTGGCGGGCGAGCGACTCCCCGCCGGTCAGGAGGGCGTCCGGCTCGACCCACATGCCTCCGGCGGGATACCAGCGACCCTCGGCGACGCGCTCTTTGATCCGGACGTAGAGCTGCGGGTAGTGCTCCTTCATCCACGCGTACTGCTGCACCTGGGAACAGGTGAAGACGAGGTCGTCGCGGACGTCCATGAGGTGCAGCATGTTGGCGAACGTGCGCGCGCACTTGCGGATGGTCTCCTGCCGAGGCCACAGCCACGCCGAATCGATGTGTGCGTGGGCGACGGCGTGCCCGGTCTGGGCGCTGTCCGCAGCGCGACGGGCGAGAACACCGGCCAGCGCGGCTCGGGCGTCCGGGGCGGCGCCGGCGACATCCGGGGTCGCGACGGCGAGGAGCGAGCGCTCCAGTGCGCCGGCCAGCTCGCGGCCGCGGGCGGTCTCGGGCGCGGTGGCGTCCATCAGATCGCGGACGAGGCACAGCTCCGCCACGAGCCGTTCGACCTCGCGGTTGCGCAGCACGAGACGCGCGGAGCGGAACTCGTACAGCGGCTCGGCGGTGAGGGTGGCGGGATCGCCGAGGGCGCTGCGCCGCCAGTCGCGACGCTCCAGGAACGTGGGGTTGGACGCCGCCTCCAGCCAGAAGTCGGCCGTCGGTCCCTCGCTGGCGGGGATCCAGTCGTTGCGCGACTGGATCGCCTTCACGATGGTGCCGTCGGGGGCGAACACCAGCGCCTCGGCCTGGAAGCCGGGCTCGGCGTCGCGGAAGCCGAGGTCGAGGCGGATCTCGACGTCGTCGGGCGCTGTTCGCCAGCCGTCCGGGATCTCGGCGGTGACGTGGAACCACGTGGTCGCCCACGGCGCGCCCCACCACGTCGGCGGGACGAACGGCGAGAACTCCTCACTCCTCACCTCGGACAGGGCCAGCCGAGGAGCCGGCGCGACCCAGGCCTCAACTTTGACGCCTCGTTCGTCGGTGAGGCAGGCGGGTCGCAGCCGCTCGGCCAGGGCCCGGTCCAGGCGAGCGCGGAGCACGGCGGGG
>JAKDIK010000106.1 GCA_030450535.1 Propionibacteriaceae bacterium | reverse complement strand
GTCCCACGTGAGACCCACTTCACGGACGGCGTCGGCGAGGGCGAGCAGGTCGTCGTGGTCGGGGCCGGGATGACCCTCGTCGAGAGGCAGGCGAATGAGTTCCCAGCCCCTGGGGGTGGAGACCGAGTCGAAGTGCTCGGCGCACAGGTCGTAGGTGCCGGGTTCGGCGCGCAGGGCCAGCGGACCGACCACGGCGACGGAGTCGGCGTACGCGTAGGTCAGCGTGGCCACCGCGCGCTGGGGGCAGCCCGATCGGGAGCATTGGCGCGGCTTCACCCTGCGCACGCTACCGGGTGCCCGGTCGCTGGTCGTGGCACGCGCGGGGGTGTCGCGGCACACCGAACGCGGTGCGGCATGACGCGGCTAGAGTTCCGGCCATGGGTTCGCGACGAGACCGGCACAACCGCGGGCTGCGGGGCCGCCTGGCGCTGCCCAACCCCTACACCGGGCACCCGGTGCCGCTGCGCCTGAGGCAGAACAAGGCCGATTTCTTCATGATGTGCGTCCACGACGCGCTCGCCCAGATCTCTGACCACTGCCCCGCCGCTCTCGCTGGCATCGACGTGGGCATCGAGGACGTCCCGGGCGCGCTGCCCGCCTGGGCGCCCAACCGCGTCCCGCTGGCGACCGCCCTGTCGGCGACCCCCACGACGAACGGTCAGGTCGTGGTGTACCGACGGCCGCTGGAGCGCCGGGCGCGGACGCGGCGCGGGCTGCGGATCCTGGTGTTCCGGACGATCGTCGAGCAGCTCAGCGAGGCGACCGGCATCGGCGTCGACGAGATCGATCCCCTGGGCCACCGGGGCTCCGAGGACGACGACTGGGACGACTGACTGCCCGTCTTCCCCGTACTGCAGGTCTGCCCCCGTGGCCGCCTGTCCGTGTCCGCGCTGATCGGCGGCCGACGCCGCTCGAATTCAGCGTTGAACCCAGACGGTGGCCATGATCAGCCGGCGCGGCGCTTGAGCTTGCGGCGCTCGCGCTCCGACAGCCCGCCCCAGATGCCGAACCGCTCGTCATGCTCGAGCGCGTACTCCAGGCACTCGGCCCGGACGTCGCACGTCTGGCAGACCTTCTTCGCCTCGCGCGTCGACCCGCCCTTCTCGGGGAAGAACGCCTCCGGATCGGTCTGGGCGCACAGCGCCCGCTCCTGCCAACCAAGGACGCCCTCATCCTCGGCCACCACGATCATCAGTTCAGCCATGCTGTGGTCTACCTCCTCGACGCGCCGCCGTCATGCTTGACACCTGAATTACACCCGTGTCATTAGCCGTTAGTCAAGCCCGCTGGGATTTCAGTATCCACTCTGTCAGCGTGTCGCGGCGTGTCGCGTGAAGAATTTGTGCCCCTAGGACTCCCGCGGTGGTGAATCGGGATGGGCCTGTGGGCTGGGTCGTTCGACCGGACGCCATTCCCCCGCCTCACCGGGCAGGCCGAAGCCGCTGGCCGGCGCGCCGGACGCGGCGTCCGACGCGGAGAACCAAACCCAGCCCCCCCCCCCAACCGCCCGCCACCAAGTGGGATCCACACGCTGCCGGCCGCCGCATCCGGCGTCCACGTGGTGGGAGCCCGCGGCGGCTCGGGGGCGGGCTCGACCTCGTCCGGGACGCGGGGAGGCTCCTCCGGCTGGAGGCGTCCGGCGCGCAGGCCGCGGTGAATCAGCCACAGCGTGACCGCACCCACGCCCTTGACGACGATGTCGAGAAGGCCGCCCAGGAGCTCCAGCACGATGCCGAGCGCGCCGCCGGACGTCGTCGTCACGCCGATGACGGCCCCCACCAGCGTCAGCAGCGTGCCGAGCGTGACGGTGATTGCGGCGAGCAGCGCCAGCGGCTTCGCGCGCGGCACGGCCGGCGCGACGAACACGCACGCCCACACCACCCCCACGACGAGCACGACGAAGGTCAGGTTCATCGCGGCGAGCGAGATGCCCTGGGACGCCTCCGCCAGCCCGGCCCCGGTGCTCAGCGCCACGCCGAACCGTACGAGGGCCAGGACGATGCTGGCCAGCGTCGCGAGAACGACCACCCAGGCGGCGGGCTCGCGCAGGCGCAACAGGTTGTCAACCATGAGGTTCTCCTCAGACTCAGACGAAGGTGGGTCCGGCGGTCTCGGACACGCGTCCGACGAGCGCCTTGACCTGTTCCGCATGCTCGAGTGTCGTCACGAGGGTCGCGTCGGGGGTGTGCACCACGACGAGCCCCTCGCCCCCCAACACGGTGACGACGTGGCCCTCGACGGTGTTCATGACGAGGCTGTCGGAGGTGTTCATGGTGACGCCCAGGCCGTTGACGACGTTACCCTCGGCGTCGGCGTCCAGCACCTCGACGAGGCTCGCATACCCGCCGACGTCCTTCCACGCGATCGGCAGCGGCACGGCCACGACGCGGGCGCTGCCGTGACCGCGGCTCACGGGTTCGAAGACGGCGTAGTCGACGGAGATCTTCTTCAGCGTCCCGAAGACCTCACCCAGCGTCTCGGGCGCCGCGGCGAGGCCGAGGACGCCCTCGTGCACCTCGGGTTCCAGCTGGCGCACCTGGTCGAGGAACGTGGCAGCGCGGAACACGAACATGCCGGCGTTCCACCAGAAGTCGCCCGACGCCACGTAGGCCGCGGCGGTCTCCGCGTCAGGCTTCTCGCGGAACTCGCGGACGACGCACGCGCCCGGGAACCCCTCGAGCTCGTCGCCGCGCTGCAGATAGCCGTAGCCGGTGTGGGCGGTGGTGGGGACGACGCCCAGCGTCACGAGGGCTTCCGGTCGGGCCTCGGCGATGCGGTAGGCCTCGTCGATGGCGGCGACGAACGCCGAGACGGGTTCGATGAGCTGGTCGGCAGTGAGCTGGGCGATGACGGCGTCGGGATCACGCTCGGCCAGCACGGCGGCGGGCCACGCCACCGCGTTCAGGGAGTCACGACCCATCGGCTCGCCCAGCAGATTCTCCGGTGCCACCTCGGGCAGGTCGGCCCGCACGTCGTCGAGGTAGGCGGCCCCGGTGACGACGAGCACGCGGTCGGCGGGCACCAGTTCCATGGCCCGCTCGAACGCGATGCGGAGAAGACTCTTGCCCCCGATGAGATGCAGGAGTTGCTTCGGGGTTCCTTGGCGGGACAGCGGCCACAGGCGCGTGCCCGAGCCGCCGGCCATGATGACGACGTAACGCATGGGGGCCATGCTATCGCCGCCTATGCTGGCGCCGTGGTACCCCCAACGCCTGTCAGCGCCCAGTTGCAGCGCCGCGTCCGGTCGGGCGGGGGCGAACCGCTGCTCACCCATTACGGCGCCGACGGCGCCCGCACGGAGCTGTCGGTGGCAAGCTTCGCGAACTGGGTCGACAAGACGGCCAACCTGCTGGACGACCTCGGGTTGGACGAAGATGCCGACATCGCGCTCCCGGTCCTGGAGGAGGTACCCACCCACTGGATGGCCCTGGTGTGGCCGTTCGCGTGCTGGCGGGCGGGGGTCGGCGTCCGGGTCTGCCCGCGCGCGGAGGCCGACGGGGCCGAGCTGGTGGTCATCGGGCCGGTCGCGCCGATGCCGGTCGGCGAGGTCACGCTGGCCTGCTCGCTGGATCCCTGGGGACGTCCGCTCGGGGACCTGCCGCCGGGCGTGTCGGACTACGCGGGCGAAGCCTTGGCCCAGCCCGATGTCTTCGCTGGTGGCGGCGAGAGCTCGGCGATGGCCTGGACCGACGCCGGCGGCGTCCGGACACACAGCGACGTGGCTGCGCTCGCACCCCTTGCCGAGCGGGTCTGCGCGAGCCCCGGGGAGGCATGGGAGGCGGTCTCACTGCTGGCACGGGTCGTGCTGGGCGGGGGTTCGCTCGTGGTGGTGGCCGATCCGACCGCGGACGCGGCGCGCGTCGCGGGTTCGGAGCGTGCGCGCCTGCTGCCATGATGGGCGGCATGACCCCGCCGCTCAGCCGTCGCTCGTTCCTGCTCGGTACGGGGGGCGTGGCGGGTGCCGCGTTCGTCGGCGCCACGGGCCTGGTGGGCTGCGCCAACCCGGCGACGCAGCTGACGCTGCCCACCCCGGACGCGGTGGGCTCCGTGCGCGAACGGCTCGAGACTATGATGACCACGGCTGCGTCGAACACCGATCTGTTGGGGCTCTCGGTCCGCGACCTGCGGACCGGCGCGACCTACGGCTACCGCGGCGACTTCGACACCCAGAGCGCCTCGATCGCGAAGGTGATGATCGTGCTGTTGGCGCTGCGCAAGGCGCGCGCCGAGGGCACCGAGCTGACCTTCGAGCAGTACGGGTTGGCCTCGAGGGCGATCATCAACTCCGACAACGACTCCGCCGACGCGTTGTGGGAATGGGTCGGCGGCCGGCCCGCCTACACGGCGCTGGCGTCCGAGCTGGGCCTGCCGAACACGCACGCGGACGATCGCAGCGAGTTCTGGTCGTGGACGAACACGACGCCCGACGATCAGCGATCCCTCATGGACGCCCTCGTCGACGGCACCCCGGTCATCGACGTGGACGACCGGCTGTACCTGCTCGACCTCATGAGCAAAACGAACTCCGAGCAGACGTGGGGCATCGGCCACGACCGCGGCACCCACGTGCACGTGCAGATGAAGAACGGCTGGGTACAGTTCCGCTCGCTGGACAACCTCTGGGCGGTCAACTCGATCGGCCACGTCGTCGGCGAGGGCCGCGACTACACCGCCGCGATCATGACCCGGATGTCCACCTTCGACGAGGGTCGCACGCTGGTGGACGCGATCGGCGCAAGCCTGTTCCAGATCCTGGACGCCAACCTGATCTGATCCGGTCTTGGCTTGAGGAGCCCGGCCCCGGCACATCCTTCGGCTCCGGCGGAGTCCAACGCACTGCCACCCGCGGAATCGTTCTGCTGGGTTGCCGAGGACTCGCGGGCGGGAGCGTTCGCCCCGGGCGGTGACGACGCGGCCGGTACCCGATCAGGTCCCGTGGCGTGGCGATGGGGCCAACGCCGCGGGCGCCGACACTCAAGTTTCTGACGCCAGAGCAGCGTCCGGACGGTTCTCGGTTGTCAGGAAGTTGAGTGTCGGCGGGTGAGGGGCACCATCAGTCGACGCCGCAGATCTGCGTCAGGTCCTCGGTCTGGCGCTCCTCGCTGAACTCGCCCTGGTGGGCCGGCGCAGTCTCCGCGATGACGGCCTCGGTCGGCTCAGCAGCCTGAGCGGCCTCCTGCGATACCGCCTCGGCGGGGGCCGCTTCGGCGGGGGTCTGGGATCCGGCACTCGTCTCGCCGTCCGCCTCGGACGCCGCCTCCTCCGCGCGGGCCGCCTCCTCCGCGCGGGCAGCCTCCTCGTCGGCCGCCGCGGACGCCTTGAGCTGATCCGTGACCGTCTGCGTGATCACCTCGAAGTCGGGCTTCACCGGCTCGATCAGTGGCGGCGCGAAGCTCACCGACGCGATCGGGAGGCGACGGCCGGCGTCCGCGAGCTCGACCAATCGACCAATCTCGGAGGTGGGCACGTCCGTCGTCAGCACGGACGCCCCCGCCGTCGCCAACTCGTTGAAGCGGGTGATCAGCGTCAGTGGTGTGGCCTGCGTGGCGATCGCGTTCACCACGCACTTCTGCCGGGCCATGCGTTCGTAGTCGGACGCCCCGTGCCTGCTGCGCGCGAACCACAGCGCCTCGAAACCGTTGAGGTGGACGTTCTCGCCGGGCTGGATGTAGCCCTCCACGCGCGAGCTTCCGCCACCGATGGGCACGGCCTTCGCGATGTCGAGCGTCACCCCACCCATCGCGTCGATGAGGCCCTCGAAGCCGGCCATGTCGATCATGGCGTGGTAGTTGACGCGCAGCCCGAGGATCTCCTCCACCACCTCGCGCAGCGCCACCAGCCCCGGGCGCTCCACGCCCGGGTACAGATCGGGACGCGACTCGGCCAGGTTGTGGACGGCGTTGAGCAGGCACGACTGGTCGGCGCACCAGTAGCCGTCCGGGTACAGGTCGTGCAGCGGTGAGTCCCTCGGAAAGGGGGCCCACTGCAGGTTGCGCGGCAGGCTGAACAGCACCGTCCGGCCCGTCGTGGCGCTGACGGAGGCCACCATTATCGTGTCGGTGCGGATCCCCGGCCGATCCGGCTCGGCGTCAGCTCCGAGGAGCAGCACGTTGATGCGCCCGTCCGTCGGAGAGGTGAACCCGCCGCCCGCGAAGATGCTGCCGAACAGGGTGGCCTGCGAGCGGGAGAGGGCGGACGCCTGCGTGGCGCCCAGCCCCATGCCCAGGACGAGGAGCCCCGACAGCAGTGCCATCGCGTACTTGCGGGGATGGCCCATCCCCGAGGGGCGGGAGAGCCGCCAGGCGTCCAGCAGCAACAGGGCCCATCCGACGCCGAGCACGAACACGACCGCCGACGTCACCCATTGGGTGAACGGGTGGGCGTAGACCGCGATGGCCGCGTTGCGGTTGAGCACCATCAGCGTGCCGAACAGCGCCAGCACGGCGAGGACGCCGAGCCACACCCGAAGCGCGAACCGGCCGAGGCCCTTACCGCCGGCGATCACCTGCGCCGACCCCGGCACGAGCAGAGTGAGGACGAGCAGCGCCACGCCGCGGCGAAACGCCAGCCGTTCGCTGCGCTGCAGGGCAGTCTCTCCGGGTGGAGCGTCGGACGCGGCGTCCGGCTCCACGGGAGCGATCTGGGTGGCCGTCGACACCGGTGCATCTCCTCGGGGAAAGGAAGGGAGCTTTCACGCAAGTATTTCCCCATGCTCGGCTCAGGCCGGGGAGGGGCACCGGCGTGTCACGTCGTCGGACACCAATCTCAGCGGCCGCGCACCGTCGCGCCCTTGGCGCTCGCCGCCGCGCGCAGGGCGTCCTGAAAGCCGATCATCGCGTCGGTGAGTTCCGGATCGCCGGCCGCCAGGATGCGCACGGCCAGCAGCCCGGCGTTCCGCGCGTTCCCGATCGCCACCGTGGCGACCGGCACCCCCGCGGGCATCTGGACGATCGAGAGCAGCGAGTCCATGCCGTCGAGGTACTTCAGCGGCACGGGCACGCCGATCACCGGCAGCGGCGTCAGCGCGGCGAGCATGCCCGGCAGGTGGGCCGCTCCCCCGGCGCCGGCGATGATCACCCGCAGCCCGCGGGTGTGCGCCTCGCGGCCGTAACGGAGCATCTCCTCGGGCATGCGGTGCGCCGAGACCACGTCAGCCTCGTACGGCACGCCGAATTCCGTCAGCGCGGCGGCGGCGGCCTCCATCGTGGGCCAGTCGGAATCCGACCCCATGACGATGCCGACGAGGGGGTCCTCAGCCATGCGTATCTCCTTGTGGTTGGGCGGTATCTTCGAGAAGGGCGGCCGCGCCCGGGCGGCGGCCCGGGTGTCGGCGACGTCGTCCCCGCACACCGTGACGTGCCCGATCTTGCGCCCCGGCTTCACCGACTTGCCGTACAGGTGGACGCGTGCGCGCGGGTCGGCGAGCACGACCGGCAGCGAGCCCACCGGATCGGGGTTGGTGCCGCCGAGAACGTTGCTCATGACGGCGACGGGCGCCACCGCGTCCGGGGATCCCAGCGGAAGGTCGGCGACCGCGCGCAGATGGTTCTCGAACTGGCTCGTCACGGCGCCGTCAATGCTCCAGTGGCCGGTGTTGTGGGGCCGCATGGCGAGCTCGTTGACCACGATGCGGCCGTCGCGGGCCTCCATGAGCTCCACGGCGAGGATGCCCACCACACCCAGCTCGTCGGCGATCCGGAGCGCCATCTTGGCCAGCTCGGCGGCGCGGTCGGCGTCCAGCCCCGGGGCGGGCGTCGTGGTCTCGTGGCAGATGCCCTCGCGCTGCACGGTCTCGCTGACGGGGTACACGACGGCCTCGCCGCCGGGGCGGCGGGCCACCAGCACGCTCAGCTCGCGGACGAAGTCGATCAATTCCTCAGCGACGATGACCACCTCCTCGTCCGCTGCGCTGCGCCCCCGCTGGGCCTCCGTGGGCCCCTGCGGGCCGGCGAGCGCCGCGAAGGGCTCAGCCGCGTCGTCCGGGGAATCGACCCTCCACACCCCTTTGCCGTCGTAGCCGCCGCGCGAGATCTTCGCGATGAGCGGCCACCCGATCTCGTCGGCGAACGCCACCAGCTCGTCCGGCGAGCCGACGAGTCGCCAACGCGGGCTCGGGACGCCCAGCTCGGCCATGCGGCGCCGCATGGCG
>JAKDIK010000352.1 GCA_030450535.1 Propionibacteriaceae bacterium | reverse complement strand
CCCGACCGTGTCGACGTGGACGCCTGGCTCCGCGACGGCCGCTTCGTCGCCAGCGACGCGACACCCCTGCGCCCCGACGCCGCCTACACCCCCGCCACGTTCGTCTGGTTCCACAAGGACGCACCCCGCGACGCCGCCGACGCCGACGCCGACGCCGACGCCGACGCCGACGCCGACGCCGACGAGGATCTCATCATCATCCACGAGGATGACCGCATCGTGGTCATCGACAAGCCTCACTTTCTGGCCACGACACCCCGGGGCACCCACATCCACCACACCGCGCTCGTGAGGGCCCGCCTCCAGCTCGGACTTCCCGATCTCGCCCCCGCTCACCGCCTGGATCGGCTCACAGCCGGCGTCCTATTATTCACCATTCAATCCCGCTGGCGCGCACCCTACCAAGGGCTGTTCGCCCGCCGCGAGGTCATCAAGATCTACGAGGCGCTCGCTCCCGCCCTGCCTCTGAGCCAGTCCGTGACCGTCCGCAACCACCTCGTCAAGCGACTCGGCTCGCTCCAAGCCGAGGTCATCCCCGACGCCGAACCCAACGCCGAGACGCGCATCACGCTGCTCGAAACCCGTGGCGACACCGCGCGTTATCGCCTCGAACCCACCACGGGCCGGACGCATCAGCTCCGCGCACACCTCAACTCGCTGGGCGCCCCCATCCTGGGGGACCCGCTCTATCCCGAGATCCGGGACGCCGGCCCCGACGATCCCGGCGATCCCCTGCGCCTCGTCGCCCGCAGGCTCGCGTTCACCGATCCCATCGACGGCACGCGACACGAATTCATCTCAGACGCGCCGCTCACGTGGCCTCACAGCACTTCGCCGGGCGTGTAGGTCGCCGCCTGCGGGTTGAGCGCGGCGAGTTCCTGGACGCGCTGGGCCAGCAGGTTGACCTGCGAGCGCGCCGAACCGGTCAGCTCAAGGGGATCCGTGACGGCCTCCTCGAGCGCCTCGCGGGAAATCCCCAACCGGGAATCAGCGGCGAGCCGGTCGAGCAGGTCATTGGCCTGCTGCCCCTGCCGCATCGCGAGCGCGACGGCGACCGCGTGCTCCTTGATCGCCTCGTGCGCCTGCTCGCGTCCGACGCCGGCCTTGACCGCCGCCATCAGCACCTTCGTCGTCACCAGGAACGGGAGGTAGCGCCGCAGTTCGGCCTCGATCACGGCCGGGAAGGCGCCGAATTCGCCCAGTACCGTGAGGAACGTCTCGAACAGCCCGTCGAGGGCGTAGAACGCGTCCGGCAGCGCCACCCGGCGCACCACCGAGCAGGAGACGTCGCCCTCGTTCCACTGGTCGCCGGCCAGTTCGCCGACCATCGACGCGTACCCCCGCAGCACCACCGCGAGCCCGTTGACCCGCTCGCAGGAGCGCGTGTTCATCTTGTGCGGCATCGCCGAGCTGCCGACCTGTCCCTCGCGGAACCCCTCGGTGACGAGCTCCGCGCCGGCCATCAGCCGGATCGAGGTGGCCACGTTCGACGGCGCCGCCGCCACCTGGACGAGGCAGGTGAGGGCGTCCACGTCGAGCGATCGCGGGTACACCTGGCCCGTCGCGGTCAGCACCCGCTCGAAGCCGAGGTGTTCGGCGACGCGCTGTTCGAGCTCCACCAGCTTCATCTCATCGCCGCCGAGCAGATCGAGCATGTCCTGCGCCGTGCCAACCGGGCCCTTGATGCCGCGCGCCGGGTAGCGTCCGATCAGGTCCTCGAGGCGCTCGTACGCCACCAGCAATTCGTCGGCGGCCGTGGCGAATCGCTTCCCCAGCGTGGTCATCTGCGCCGCGACGTTGTGCGACCGGCCGGCCATCGGCGTATCGCGGTGCTGCACGGCGAGATTCGTGATGGCGACGAGCACGGTCACGACCCGCTCCCGGACCAGCTTCAACGACGTCAACACCTGGTACTGCTCGACGTTCTCGGTGAGGTCGCGGCTGGTCATACCCTTGTGAATGTGCTCGCGTTCCGCCAAGGCATTGAATTCTTCGATGCGAGCCTTGACGTCATGCCGGGTGACGCGCTCGCGGGCGGCGATCGAATCCAGATCGACCCGCTCCACCACGGCCCGGTAGTCAGCCAGCACGGCGTCCGGGTCATCGCCGCCGAGATCCACACCAAGATCGCGCTGGGCCGCGAGGACGGCAAGCCACAGCTCACGCTCGGCGACGATCTTGCGCTCGGGGCTCCAGATGTCGCGCATGGCGGGCGACGCGTAGCGGGTGGCGAGCACGTTGGGGACGGTCATGTCTCTCCCTGCGGGTTGCGGCGAACCCCTCGATTCTCCCACGGACGCGGCATTCCTCCGCACGCCGGGCGTCGGGGGCAGGGTCAGTGGTCCTGGCGCTCGTAGATCCGCACGGCGACCCACCACGACGCCACCTGGGCCACCACGGCCAGTGCCAGGAGCAGCCATCCCACGGCGGATCCCAGGCCGACCAGGGTCGGGCCCAGGGCGTCCACGAGCAGCGGACCGATGACGTCCCCCGACAGCAGGATCCCGCCCGACACCACCAGGACGAGAATCAGCCCCAGCCAGGCCCCCATCGTGGTTCCCCACTTCACATACGCCGGCACGAGGAAGGCCAGCACCAGCCGCAGCGCCCCGAGGGTCGCCGCCCCACTCCCCCCCCGCACCCCCCGCCACACGCCCCGCATCAGCGCCGCGCTG
>JAKDIK010000105.1 GCA_030450535.1 Propionibacteriaceae bacterium | reverse complement strand
CACGGCGGCCTCTTCAAGACCCGGGGCGTCGCCCAGCGTTTCCTGGCCGCCGCCATGCGCACGCCCGTGTCCGTGGGCGAGACCGCCGCCGAGGGTGGGGCGTGGGGCATGGCGCTGCTGGTGTCGTTCGTCCGCGCGGGCGGCGGCGACCTGGGCGGATGGCTGGCATCGGAGGTGTTCGCCGGCGCCGCGGTGGAGACGTCTGCCCCGGATGACGCCGACGTGGCCGGCTTCGACGCCTTCATGGAGCGCTACCGCGCCGGCCTGCCCATCGAGCGCGCCGCCGTGGACGCCCTACCCAACGACTGATCCGCGAAGAATTTTCACGAAAGGCACAACATGACTGACCCCCGCTTGGCCGAGCACCGCGCCGAGATCGACCGCGTGAAGCAGGTGGTGACCGAATTGCACGCCGAGTTGCCCGCCAACGAGCTGGTGACGTGGACTGCCGGCAACGTCTCCGAGCGGGTGAGCGGCACGGACCTGTTCGTGATCAAGGCCTCCGGCGCCCGCTACCACACGCTGACGGCCGACGACATGGTGGTCTGCGACCTGGCCGGGGTCAAGGTCGAGGGCGCGCGTAAGCCGTCCTCGGACACGGCCGCGCACGCGTACGTGTACCAGCACATGCCCGAGGTGAACGGGGTGGTGCACACGCATTCGACGTTTGCGACCGCCTGGTCGGCGCGCCGCGAGGCCATCCCCTGCGTCCTGACGATGATGGCCGACGAGTTCGGTGGGGATATTCCTGTCGGCCCGTTCGCGCTCATCGGCGACGACTCGATCGGTCGTGGCATCGTCGAGACGCTGCGCGGCTCGCGCTCGCGGGCCGTCCTCATGGCGAACCACGGGCCGTTCACGATCGGCACCTCCGGCCTGGACGCGGTCAAGGCCGCGGCCATGCTCGAGGAGGTCGCCAGGACTGTCCACACCGCCCGGCTGCTCGGTGAGCCGCAGCGCATTGAGCAGTCCGACATCGATCACCTCTGGGATCGTTACCAGAACGTCTACGGGCAGTGACGCCCACGCCCCGATGACCACCACCGCAGCCTCGAGCAAGGAGACGACTTTCATGAACATGCGCAAGCAGGTGTGGTTCCTCACCGGCAGCCAGGGGCTGTACGGCGAGGACGTCCTCGGCCAGGTGGCCGACCAGAGCCGGACGGTGTCGGACGCGCTGGCGTCCGCCGAGCAGATGCCGGTCGACATCGTCGCCAAGGCGGTGCTGACCGACACCGCCGGCATTCGGCGGATGATGATCGATGCGAACTCCGACGACGACTGCGTGGGCGTCATCGCCTGGATGCACACCTTCAGCCCCGCAAAGATGTGGATCACCGGGCTCGACCTGCTGGCCAAGCCGCTGCTCCATCTGCACACCCAGGCCAACCGTGACCTGCCGTGGGCGACCATCGACATGGACTTCATGAACCTCAACCAGGCCGCCCACGGCGACCGGGAGTTCGGCTACATCCAGACCCGGCTGGGCAAGAACCGCAAGACCGTGGCCGGCCACGTCAGCAACCCGACGGTCATCGAACGCGTCGCCACCTGGGCCCGGGCGTGCCTGGGCGCGGCGGAGCTGGCCCAGCTGCGGGTGTGCCGCTTCGGCGACAACATGCGCAACGTCGCCGTCACCGAGGGCGACAAGGTCGCCGCCGAGCTGACCTTCGGGGTGAGCGTCAACACGTGGGGCGTCAACGACCTCGTGGCGGTCGTCGACGAGGTGTCGGACGCCGACGTGGACGCCCTGGTCGCTGAGTATGTCGACCTCTACGACGTGGCGCGCGAGCTGCGCCCCGGCGGTGAGCGGGCGGACTCCCTCCGCTACGGCGCCCGGCAGGAGGTGGCGTTGCGCCGCTTCGTGATCGAGGGCGGCTTTGGCGCCTTCACCACGAACTTCGAGGATCTCGGGGGGCTGAGGCAGCTGCCGGGCCTCGCCGTCCAGCGCCTCATGGCCGACGGCATCGGTTTCGCCGGCGAGGGGGACTGGAAGACCGCCGTGCTCGGCCGCGTCCTCAAGAAGATGGAGGTGGGGCTGCCCGGCGGCACGTCGTTCATGGAGGACTACACCTACCACCTGGAGCCCGGGCACGAGCTGAGCCTCGGCGCCCACATGCTCGAGGTCGACCCCTCCATCGCGGGGGAGAAGCCGCGCGTCGAGATCCATCCGCTGGGCATCGGCGACCGCGAGGATCCGGTGCGCCTGGTGTTCGATGCGGCCACCGGCCCGGCGGTCGTGCTCGGGCTGTGCGACCTGGGGGACCGGTTCCGTTTCGTGAGCAACGACATCGAGGTGGTCGAGCCGCTGGAGCCGCTGCCGAACCTGCCCGTCGCCCGGGCGGTCTGGCAGGCCGACGCCGACTTCGCCACGGCGACCGAATGCTGGCTCATGGCCGGCGGTCCGCACCACACGGTGCTGTCGACGTCGCTGCGGCGCGAGCACCTGGTCGACCTGGCGACGATGCTCGACGTTGAGCTCGTCTCGATCACGGGGGTGACGCGGGCCGAGGAGTTCGCCAAGGAACTGCGCTGGAACAACGCCTATCACCGGCTGGCCATGGGGTTCTAACCGGCTGGGGTTCTGACCGGCCGATTGGGTGGCGGTGAGCCGGCGGCGGACGCCGTGGCTCTCAGTTGTTCTCGGAGCAGGCGGCGCACAGGCCGAACAGCTCGAGCTCATGGCCGACATCGCTGAACCCGTGCCGGGCGGCGACGTCGGTCACCAGCGACTCCATCGAGTCGAGTTCGAACTCGACCGTCCTGCCGCACGAGCGGCAGATCAGGTGGTGATGGTGGCCGGTGCCCTGCCCGCAGCTGCGGTAGGCGGACTGGCCGTCCGGCGTCCGAATGACGTCGGCCTCGCCGGATTCGGCCATGGACTGCAGGCTGCGGTACACCGTGGCCAGCCCGATGCTCTCACCGCGGCGGCGGAGCAGGTCGTGGATGTCCTGCGCGGTGCGGAACTCCGCCAAGCCGTCGAGCACCTCGGCGACGGCGGTCCGCTGCCGCGTGCGTCGTGGGGGTGTCTGGGTCATGGGGCCTCCTCGCTGGGGGAAGCCTAGCGGCCCGGAGCGATCCTTCGGTCGGGAGGTCCGGGTCGGTCAGTCGGGTCAGCCGCTGGGATCCATCCGCGGATCAGTCCATCGGGTAGAGCGAGGCGCCGCCGTCCACGGTGAGGACCATCCCGGTCGCATACCCCAGCAGGGGGCTGGCCGCGACGGCGAACGCGTCGGCGACCGAGGAGGGCGTCTGGAGCGACCCGAGGGGAACGGCGCGCCCCGCGCGGGCCCGGTAGTCGGGTTCGGTGTTCCACTGGTGCAGCGCCATGCCCGCCCCGACGATGCCCGGCTCGATCACGTTGGCCCGGATTCCGTGTGGTGCCAGCTCGCGGGCGAAGCTCGTTGCGTACGCCACCAGTGCCGCCTTGGATGCCCGGTAGGCGGCGATGCCCGGCCACGGCGTCCCCGAGACCCACGATCCGGTGAAGAGCAGGAGCCCCCCTTCGCCGGCGGCCACCCACCTGCGAGATGCCTCCTGGGCCAGAGCGACCGCGGCCACAACGTTGGTCCGATGCACCCGGACCAGATCGGCTGTCGATGTCTCGAGGATGCTGGCGCTCACCACCGTGCCCGCGTTGAGGCACAGCGTGTCTGCCCGACCCCCGGTGGACGCCTCGAAGGCGTCGAGGACCGCAGCGGGCACGCCCTCGTCGGCCGCATCGCCAGGGATCAGTAGCGGGTCGTCGCCGGGGGCCACGTCGTTGACACCGACCGTCGCGCCGAGCCCACGCAGCCGCGCCGCGATCGCGCCGCCCAGCGCGCCCAGCCCGCCGGTGACGAGGATGCGGCGTCCAGTGAAATCGAGATCGGCCACGTCAGCTCCCTTCTCCCGCCGGCGGTCGCCGACGCGATCCATCATGGCCGTTATGGTGGCGACCATGCTCGTCATCAACCGGTTCCGGGTCCGGGCGGACGCCCACGCCTCCTTCCTGACCCGCGCGGAAGCCGTGGTCGCGTTCTTCGCCGCGTGCCCGGGTTGCGAGGACGCGAGGGTCGTGACGAACCTCGACGATCCCGGCCTGTGGGCGATCGTGACGTCCTGGGCCGACGTCGGCTCCTACCGGCGCTCGTTCAACGGTTATCAGGCCAAGATGGCGCTCATGCCGCTGCTCGGCGAGGCCATCGATGAGCCGAGCGCGTACGACGACCCGGCTGAGGTGGGGCGCAACGTGCCGCGCAGCACCTGAGCGGAACCGACGCCGCACGGCTCAGCGGAGCCGATGCGCCAGGCCGCTCATGCGCCGGGCGGGATTGTCGATGGCCTCGCGCACGGCGTCCGGGTCACCGACGAGCAGCACCGACGACTCCGCCCGCGTCACCGCGGTGTAGAGCAGCTCGCGCGTCAGCAGCGGCGATCCGACGGGCGGCAGCACGACGCTGACGTGGGCGAACTGGCTGCCCTGGGCCTTGTGCACCGTCATCGCGTGCACCGTCGTCAGTCCGTCGAGCACGAACGGCGAGTGCGACCGGATCTCGGCGCCCTGCCGGAACCACGCCCGCGGCCCCTGAGTGCCGGCGACCACGACCCCCGTATCGCCGTTGTGCAGCCCGAACTCGGGCGCGTTGACCGTCACCATCACGGGTCGACCGGACGCGAATTCGCCCTCGGCCGCCAGCTTCGGGCTCGCCTCGGCCAGCCAGGCGATCACCTGCCGCGTCCAGTGCTGGACGCCGAACGGGCCGCGCCGGTGACCGCACAGCAGCCGATGCTCCTCCAGTGCCGTCAGAGCGCCGGCGATCGAACCGGACGCGGCCGCCTCCAGCAGCCGTACGCCCGGACCCACCACCCGCTCGCGCAACGCGGCGCCCGCCGCCGGGCCGTCGAGCAGCGCCACGTGATCCCCGCCGGTGGCCAGCACCGCGAGGGCGGCCTCGGCCTCCCCGTCGCGGATCGCCCGCGCCAACGCCGCGATCGTGCCGTCGAAACGGTAGTTGCGCTCCAGCCGGGCCACCACCGGCTGTGTGGCCGGCGCGCGGGTGATGTCGGCGAGCACCGAGCCGGCGTCCACGGACGCCAGTTGGTCGGGGTCTCCGACGAGCACGAGGCGCGCGGAGGGTTTCAGCGCCGCCAGCAGCCGCGCCATCAGCAGCATCGACACCATCGACGTCTCGTCGACCACCACCACGTCGTGCGGGAGCGGGTTCGTGGCGTCGTGGACGAACCGGTTCCGGGAGCCCGCACGCCACCCCAACAGCGTGTGCAGCGTCACTGCCGTCAGCGATCCGTCCCCCAGCGACTCCGTCATGCGGGCGGCGGCCTTGCCGGTGGGGGCCGCGAGCGCCACCAGGGCGTTCGGCTCGTCACCGCGCAGCCGTTCGATCAGCCTCCGGATGGTGAATGTCTTGCCCGTGCCCGGGCCGCCGGCGATGACCGACACCCGATGGGCCAGCGCGAGGGTGATCGCCTCGTCCTGACCGGTCGCGCCGGTGGCGGTTGCCGTGCCCGCCAGCCGTGCGAGAAGGCCGAGCCGGACGGCCTCCTGATCGCCGAAGTGCCGCTCGAGGTAGAGGGCGTCGTCCACCAACCGGAGCGGCCGCTCGCCGGGGGAGCCGTCGCCGACCATCACCGCTGGGCTGGCGCGCAGGGCGGCCAACCAGCCCGCGTCCTCGGGCCACAGTTCGGCAGGGATCTCCGCGACGGCGTCCTCCCCGAGACCCAGGTCGCGAAGCCGCGACCACTCGAGGCAGATCGATCCCGAGCGCACTGCGCGGACGGTGAGCGCCAGCGCCAGCTGGACGCGCTCGTCCGGTTCGCCGAACAGGTGGGTGAGCTGTTGGGCCGGGTGGACGTCCGCCCACGTCAGGACGCCGGCCGACGAGAAATCGGCCAGCAGGCCGCGGGCGCTGACGGCGATGTCGGTCACGGGGCACCTCCGGCCAGGAGTCGGGAGACGGCGAGCACCAACGCGACGGGCGGGTGCCAGGTGAACACCCCGAGCGGGCCGGCGTCCACGACGGGGGTGTCCGCGCCCGCCATGCCGCGCACGAACAGGTAGGCGACACCGCCCAGGTCGCGTTCGGGTTCGTAGCCGGTCAAACGCAGGCGGAGAAAGCGGTGCAGCGCCACGCAGTAGAGCAGCGCCTGCAGCGGGTAGTGGCTCGCCATCATCGCCTCCGCCATCGCGGGGGGCGTGTAGTGGCCCACGGTGAGAGGCTCCCCGGGCGGGGCGAGTCGATTGGTCTTGTAGTCGACCACCACGTGGCCGGGGCGCCCCGTGGGCCCGGCGAGGCGCAACACGGCATCGATGGATCCGGTCAGGAAACCGTGCAGCCGCTGGGTGGCCAGCAGCGGGTGGGCGAGCCGCTCGGGGTAGGGGGCCAGCGGGTCGTCGGCCGGCAGATGAGCGGCGAGCAGCGTGGCGAGGTCGGCCACAGTGGCGGCCGGGTTCGCGAGGGGAAACTCGAAGTCCAGCTCGCTGAGCCGGTCGGTCGGGCCGAAGTCGCCCAGGGTGGCCCCCGGTGCGATCCGACCCAGGGGGGTCAGCAGCGTCGGAGCGAGGGCCTCGGTGAGGGCGTCGGGGCCGACCCCGCCCACGGGCCAGCGCGCCAGGGCGCCGCGCACGGCGTCGCGCAGGTGCGTCCGCCAGTGGGGACCGGTGGCGTCCACGTGCTCGTAGACCGCGTGCACGAGGCTGCCGAACGCCGGACCGCCGGGCAGGTCGGCCATCGGCGAGGGTTCGGCCAGCCGCGGATCGGCGCCCTCGGACGCCGAGGCCGTGGCGAGGGCACCCCCCTGGGCCACGTCCGTCACCTCCGGCTCGTCGGCGACGAACGGTGTGTCAGGCGCGGTGTGGGCCCACTCGTGGGCCTCCGCGGTGAGGCCGGAGTACGAGGTGCGGCGCCAGTCGCGGTCGATGGTCCGCCGCCAGGGCCGCACCGTCAGCGCCTCCTGGCCGACCCGTTCCGCGCTCGACCCGGTCCCGGACGGGATTCCAGGCTCGACGGGCGTCACCCCCACCTGCGTGTCCGCCAGCCAGCCGATCAGCCGCGGGCTGCCGCCGGCGGGGAGGTCGCCGGTGGGGTAGGCGAGTCCCGGTCGCGCCGGTGTCTCGGGATCGTGGGCTGCCTGCAGCAGCCGGTGCAGCGGGGCTGTGGGGGTGTTCCAGTGATGGACCCACCACGTCACCACGTGCGACTCGGCCCGCGTCAGCCCGACGTAGAGCGCCCTCAGCGCCTCGTCGCCCTCCTCGACGAGCCAGCTCTGCCATCGCTCGTCGCGTCCGGGGGCCCGACGCCCACCCACATCGAGTGTGCGGCCGCGCTCGCCGGGCACGATGAGAGCCTGCCCCTGGTCGGTGGGGTCGCGGCGGGACGTGGCGGCGTCCGGCAGCAGGACGACGGGCCACTGCAGCCCCTTGGCCCGGTGAATCGTCATGATCTGGACGGCGTCCTCATCGGTTTCGAGCCGCCGCGTCCGTTCGGCGTCGCCGGATGCCTGTTCGATCTCGCGGGCCAGCCGCAGCGCCAACTCGCGCGGGCGGGCGATCGATCCGGCGATGGTCCAGCCGTGCAGGATTTCTGCGAGGTGACGGTAGTCGGTCACGAGCCGTTCCCCGCCGGAATGAGCGAGCAGGCGCGCCGAGAGGTCGGTGTCGCGCTCAATCGCGGCCAACAGCGCCCACACCCCGCCCCTGGCGAGCACCCGCGACCACGTGTGCACGAGCAGCGACCATCCGGAGGCCCGGGCCTCGTCGGCGGTCGCCAACTCGGTCACCGTCGCCCCCACGAACGCCGTCAGCCATGCCCGCTGCAGGTACGGACGCCGCCGGCGGTCGAGCGCCCGCAGCAGCGTGAGCCAGTCGCGGGCCGCCTCGGCCGCGAAAACGCTGGAGGTCCCCGAGAAGGTGGCCGCGACGCCCACGCCGGTGAGCGCCCGGGCCAGGTCGGCGCCCCGTCCGTTCGAGCGCACGAGGATCGCGATGTCGCGCGGGCGAAGTGTGCCGCCGTCCACCGGCCCGAGCGGGGGGTCCTCGCCGAGCAGCGCCCCCACCACGCCGACGAGATCCTCGGCGATCGCGTCGCCGGCCTGCCAGGGGCTGATCGCCGACTCCGACTCAAGCGTCCGCACCTGGACGCCGCGATCACGAGTGCAAGTTCGTGCAGCGCTCCGAGCG
>JAKDIK010000351.1 GCA_030450535.1 Propionibacteriaceae bacterium | reverse complement strand
CACGCGCTGGCTGACGACGTCGCTGGCGAGCTCGAGGTCGTCGAAGCGGGCCACGTGCACCACCTCGACGAGGTGGGCTGGGGCGTCCGGAACGATCTCGCGGACGAGGTTCTCCCGGTCCACGACAAGCCGTGGCTGGAACGTGACGCCCGGGCGCTCGTCGAACACCGCCGCGTAGAAGATGCCGGTCTCGACGAGGTCCTGGAAGAAGTGGCTGCCGTAGCTCAGTTCGGGCCGGAACCCGCCCTCGGCGTACGTCGTCTCGACGAGGGCGGTGGCGTGGTTGATCTCGGCGAACCGCACGGGCACACCGAGCGCCTCGGTCGAGGTGCCCCAGCGGCCGGGCCCCAGCAGCAGGAACGGCTCGGACGCCAGCGCGCGATTCACCTGCCCGATCAGCCGAGCCACGCCGTGCCGATCGGGGTTGCCCAGGGCGAGGTAGGCCGCGGGACGCACCGCGACGACCCAGCGGAGGGGGGCGCGGACGTTGCCGCCCATGAAGTCCCCGTTCGCCGCGAACAGGACGCCCGCGGGGTCGACGACGTCGGACATCGCGACCGCGGCGCCCGGCCCGCGCGTCTGCAGCGGGCGGCACTGGACGATCCCCACCCGGATGGCCTCGTCGGAGGTGACATTGACGGTGAATTCCACGTCCACCGGGTAGTCGTAGGCGGCCGCGAGCGTGTCGAGCACCTCGCGCATCAGTCCCGGGAATCCGGTGTCGCCCAGCAGGCCGCGGAAGTCGGCGATCACGAGTGGCTGCCGGCGTGCCGATCCCGCCGTACCGCGGCGTTGGGCCGTACGCCGCTCGAGATCGGCGCGGCGGGCCAGGGCCGCGGTGTCGGGGCTGGTGAACAGCGACCAGTCGGCACGGATGTCCGTCCCGACCAGGGCCTCCAGTGGCACGGTGGCCAGCCCCGGTCCGGCCAGATCGATCACGTCGACTCGACGCTGGCTGAATTCCGACAGTTCCTCGGGGTCGGAGAGCCGTCCGTTCAACGGGTCATCGAGGGCGACGATGCGGGCGTGGTCGAGGTTCGTGCGGTCCACCGCGCGGGTCCCCAGGCCGACGACGAGGCGCAGCATGCCGGCATCGGCGTCGACGCTGGCATCCCACGTGTACAGGTTCGACGAATTGGCGACACCGGCGGCGTGCGGGAAGAAACGGCCGTCGTGGTGATCGCCGGAGACGCGTTGTACCAGGATCGCCATCTGCTCGTCGGCCTCCGCCAGCCCGCGGACCTGCCGGTAGCGCAGGGCGTCCTCACTCATGGCCGAGGCGTACACCGCGCGCACGGCGTCCTCGAAGGCGGACAGCCGCTCCTCGGGGGAGCCCTGGTTGGCGAGGAAGAAGCTGTCGTACTTGCCGGCGAAGGCGTTGCCGAAGTTGTCCTCCAGCAGCGAGCTCGACCGGACGATGATCGGCGCCTGCCCGAAATGCTCCAGCATGTCGGTGAATTCTTCGCGCAGGGCGGTGGGGAAGCGGCCCCCCGCCAGCAGCTCGTGCAGCGTGGCGCCGGCGGCGAGGAAGCCCTCCGGTGAGCGCTGGGCGAGCCGGTGGTGCCACCAGCCGTTGGTGACGAGGTAGGTGTAGAAGACGTCGGCCCCCACGTGGAACGAGTCGTGGGGCTCCAGGTGGGTCTCGAAGCGGCCGTCGGCATCGTGGGCCAGGATCGCCCGCGACGTCAGCATGCCGACCGCCTTGCCGCCCACGTTGCCCGTCCCGATCACCCGCGAGGCCACCACGAGGAGGTCGGCGAGCGTCAGGTGCCGGCGAGCCAGTTCGCCCATGCGCTGCCCACCGTGACCGAGCAGGGCGTCGGCCAGGATGCCGTGCGCGCGGGCCCGGGCGCCGGCGTCCGCGTCGAGGGCGTCGAAGCAGTCGTCGAGGAGCTGCGTCCAGTGGTCCGGACGCCGGCGCGCCCGCCCGCGGGCGGCGGTGAGGCGGGCGGATGCCTCGGAGCTGGTGATCGGCGCGGCCGTGCCGTTGGTGACGTGGTGGGGGAAGAACATGGTCGCGGAACTGCGCTGGTCGACCTTGAGCGGGTGGACGTAGGTCTCCCCGTCGACGACGTGCAGATCGAAGAGGACCTGCGTCGTCTCGCGGATGCCGGCGAGCGTGGCCGCGGTGGTCTCCTCGCGCAGGAGCGGGAAGTAGGCGATCGTGTCGAGCTCGAACAGGAACGGGCACGTGACCTTGAAGAAGTTCATCACCATGAGGTCGGAATGCCAGGCGACGCGCAGTTCGGCCAGCGAGTCGAAGACGTAGAACGCCTCGCGGCCCGTGGCTGCGACGAGGTCGTGGACGGCGACCGCGAAGGGCTCGAATCCGGTGGACGGGTCGAGGTGGTGGATCTCGACGTCGTCGCCGCTCACCAGCGGGGGGTGGGCGGCGAAGCGGACGTACACGAGCTGGCGGCCGTCCGCATGGGCGGCATCCCAGAAGGGGGTCAGCACCCGGGAGAAGTCGTCGAGGTTCGCGCAGTGCCACACGACGTTGTCGCCGATGCGCAGGTCGTCGATGGCGGCGTCCAGACCGCCGATGCCGGTGCTTGCGCGTTCAGCCATGGACTGACGCTACGCGATCGTGTGCCCGGCGGCTTCCGTTTCGGATGCCTCCGTGGTCTCCGTTTTGGACCCGACATTGTGGCGCCATGGCGACAGAAAGTCGGGTCCAAATCG
>JAKDIK010000015.1 GCA_030450535.1 Propionibacteriaceae bacterium | reverse complement strand
CCCCGAGAGGGCTTGCGGATGAGGGTGAGCGCCCCACCGCGGGTCACGGCACGTGGGAAACTGACGCCCCGAGGGAGTCGTCCATGGATCAGCTTCGGTAGGCTGCCGGGCGTGGCCGGAACCCGGCGCACCAACCCCATGAGGAGTGTCATGACGGAGCAGTCGAGCGTCCAGGTGGCGGCGGTGGTCGTTCTCGCCGCGGGTGCGGGGACGCGGATGAAGTCGAAGGTCTCGAAGCTGCTGCACCCGGTCGGCGGACAGTCGCTGCTCAGCCACGCGGTGGACGCCGCGGAGGTGCTCACGCCGCACCGGCTGGTGGTGGTCGTGGGCCACGAGCGGGCGCAGGTGAGCGCCCATCTCGCCGAGATCGCGCCGCAGGCCGTCACCGCCGTGCAGGAACAGCAACTGGGCACCGGGGACGCCGTGCGTTGCGCCCTGCCCGCCGTGGGGGAGGCCGACGGCGAGATCGTCGTCACCATGGGCGACGTGCCCCTGCTGACCGGCGACACCCTGGTGGAGCTGGTCGGGCAGCACCGGGCCAGCGGCGACGGCGTCACGATCCTGAGCTCGGAGCTCGACGATCCCACCGGCTACGGCCGCATCGTGCGCGAGGCCGACGGCGACCAGGTGGCCGCGATCGTGGAGCAACGCGACTGCACCCCCGAGCAGGGAGAGATCCGCGAGATCAACGCCGGCATCTACGTCTTCGACGCCGCCGTGTTGCGCGAGGGGCTGGCCTCCCTGACCACCGACAACGACCAGGGCGAGCTCTACCTCACCGACGTCGTGCGCTACGCGCGGAGCATCGGACGCGGCGTCCACAGCCGGGTGCTCGCCGACCGCTGGCAGACCGAGGGGGTCAACGATCGCGTCCAGTTGGCCACGCTGAACCGCGAGTTCAACCGGCGGATCATCGAGAAGTGGCAGCGAGCAGGCGTCACGGTGCTCGACCCGGCGACCACGTGGATCCACGCGAGCGTCGATCTGGGCACCGACGTCACGCTGCTGCCCGGCACCTCGCTGGAGGGCGCGACGTCCGTGGGGGCCGGCGCAACCATTGGACCCGACACGACGCTGATCGACGTCGAGGTGGGGGAGGGGGCCACGGTCGTCCGGACGCACGGCTCGCTCGCCGTCATCGGGCCGGACGCCAGCGTCGGGCCCTTCTCGTTCCTACGGCCCGGCACGCAGCTCGGCGTCAAGGGCAAGATCGGCGCGTTCGTCGAGACCAAGAACGCCGTGATCGGTGACGGGGCCAAGGTTCCGCACCTCACCTACTGTGGCGACGCCGAGATCGGCGAGGGCGCCAACATCGGGGCGGGCACGATCTTCGCCAACTACGACGGGGTGAACAAGTCGCGCACCGTCGTGGGACGGCACAGCTTCGTGGGAAGCAACAGCGTGCTCGTGGCGCCGGTCGAAATCGCCGATGGCAGCTACGTGGCGGCGGGCTCGGCGCTCACCGATCGCGTCGATCCCGGACAGTTGGCCATCGCGCGTTCACGGCAGCGTAATATTCCCGGCTGGGTGGAGAGCCGACGCGGCGACACCCTGACAGGGCAGGCAGCGCGCGAGGCGATCGACAACGAAGGGTCTGACGAGTGACGGGCATCAAGCGGCAGTCCGAGAAGCACCTCATCCTCGCCTCCGGGCGGGCCTACCCCGAACTGGCGCAGGAGATTGCGTCCCTGCTCGGCGTCGAACTGGTGCCCACCAGGTCCCTGACCTACGCGAACTCCGAGATCTACGTCCGGTTCGAGGAGTCGGTGAGGGGCGCGGACGCCTTCGTGATCCAGAGCCACTGCGCGCCGGTCAATGAGTGGCTCATGGAGCAGCTCATCATGGTGGACGCCCTCAAGCGCGCCTCCGCCAAGCGCATCACCGTCGTGGCCCCGTTCTACCCGTACGGCCGGCAGGACAAGAAGCACGCCGGCCGCGAGCCCATCTCGGCTCGGTTGATCGCGGACCTGTTCAAGACCGCCGGCGCCGATCGGCTGATGTCGATCGACCTGCACGCGTCGCAGATCCAGGGGTTCTTCGACGGCCCCGTCGATCACCTCATCGGCCTGCCGGTGCTCGTGGACTACATCAAGAACAACTACCCGCTCGACAACCTCACGGTCGTGAGCCCCGACGCGGGCCGCGTCCGCCTCGCCGACCAGTTCACCGACCACCTGGGCGCGCCCCTGGCGATCATCCACAAGCGCCGCGACCCCAACAAGGCCAACGAGGTGGCGGTCGGCGAGGTCGTCGGCGACGTGCAGGGTCGGGTCTGCCTGCTGGTCGACGACATGATCGACACCGCCGGCACGATCTGCGCCGCCGCCCAGACGCTCATCGACCACGGCGCCAAGACGGTCATCGCAGCGGCGACGCACCCGATCCTCTCCGGGCCGGCGGCGCAGCGGCTGAACGAGTCGACGTTCGAGGAGATCATCGTCACCAACACGCTCCCGATCAACGAGGAGCTGAACATCCCGAAGCTCACGGTGCTCTCGGTGGCGCCGCTGATCGCCGAGGCGATCAAGCAGATCTTCGAGGACGGCTCCGTGGCGAGCCTGTTCAACGGCGTCCACACCTGAGGCCCGTACGCGGATTCGCCGGACGGGCGGGCGTCGGGCTAGAATCGTCGGGTTGCCTGGCGAGGGGACCGTTGGTCCCGTGATCGACAAGGTCCGCGTGACCCTCCCTTGCCGGCGCCCGTATCGCAAGGTTGAGGAGAAACAGCAATGGCCAACGAGATCAAGCTCGCCGCCGAGGCGCGCACCGAGTTCGGCAAGGGTGCGGCCCGTCGCATCCGCCGCGCCGACAAGGTGCCGGCCGTCATCTACGGTCACGGCTCCGACCCCGTCCACATCACCCTCCCGGGCCACGAGACGCTGCTCGCGCTGCGCACCGCGAACGCGCTGCTCTCGCTCGAGATCAAGGGCTCCGGCGAGCAGCTTGCCCTGCCGCGACAGGTGCAGCGCGACCCGATCCGCGGCACGATCGACCACGTCGACCTCGTCGTCGTCCGGCGCGGCGAGAAGGTCACCGTCGAGGTGCCCGTCATCGTCACGGGCGCGACCCTCGATGACCGCATCGTCGTCGTGGACAGCCAGCACGTCTCGCTGCTCGTCGAGGCCACCGCGATCCCGTCCGAGCTCACCGTCGATGTCGCCGCCCTCGAGATCGGCGACAGCATCCAGGCAGGCGCGCTCACGCTGCCCGAGGGCGCGGAGCTGGCGGTCGACGCCGAGCATCTGATTCTCGCCATCGCCGCCGCGCCGACGGCCGACGAGCTGGCGGCCGAGCTGGACGCCGCAGTGTCCGAGGCCACGGACGAGGAGAAGGTTGCCGCGCAGGAGGAGGCCGCCGGCACGGCGTCCACCGAGGCCGAGGCCGAGGAGAACGAGGCCGCCAAGGCCGAGGCCGAGGCCGAGTAGGCCTTGGCCACTTGGCTCGTGGTCGGCCTCGGGAACCCGGGCCCGACCTACGCGTCCACGCGGCACAACGTCGGCTTCATGGTGGCCGACGAGCTCGCCGCGCGGGCGCCTCTCGCCTTCACGGCCCCCCGCGGCATGCGGGCGGAGGTGGGCGAGACCCGGGTGACGGCGTCCGGCATGGGCGGCATCGGGGCGGACGCCGAGCGCGTCGTCCTGCTCAAGCCACGCACCTTCATGAACGAGTCGGGCGCTGCCGTGGCCAGGGCGTGCGCCTTCTACAAGATCGACCCCGCCCATGTGGTGGCGATCCACGACGAGCTCGACCTCGACTTCGGCCAACTGCGACTCAAGTCCGGCGGTGGCGACAACGGCCACAACGGGCTGAAGTCGATCCGGGCACATCTGGGCACCGGTGACTACGCCCGCGTCCGGTTCGGCATCGGACGCCCACCCGGCCGCCAGGATCCCGCCGCCTACGTGCTGGCAGCGATCCCCGCGTCGCTGCGGGAGGATTACGCGGTCGAAGTGTCCCGGGTCGCCGACGCGGTGGAATCTCTCATGGTCGACGGGTTGGCCACCGCCCAGAACCGGTTCAACTCCTGACTCGTTGCTCCCCAAAGCATCGAGATCGGCAAGGAGTCCCCCTGATGACGACACTCAGCCGCGCTCTGGGCGCCGCGATCCTGTCCCTGTCAGCCGCGCGGCGCGCGGGGGTGACGCAGGCAGAGTTGGACGCCCTCGTCGCTGCCCAGCGCGCGGGGGCCACCAACCATCGGCTCGAGGCCATGAGCGAGGTGGCGACCAGCTGACGTCGTCTCGTTCTCCTCGGGACCTACACTGTTGCGGTGGATCTTTCCGAGCTGATCGAGCTCGTCGCGTCCGAACCCACCATCGCCGATCTGGTGGACGTCGCGCGCGCCGGCGCCGACCCGACGGGCGACGTCACGTGCCCTGCGCCGGTGCGCCCGCTGGTGGCCGCCGCGTTGGCCCGGGACGCCGGGCGTCCGCTGCTCGTCGTCACCTCCACCTACCGCGAGGCCGAGTCCGCCCGTGACGCGTTGGCCTCCCTGTTGGGCCCCGACGAGGTCGCCTACTACCCCGCCTGGGAGACGCTGCCGCACGAGCGGCTCTCGCCCCGCTCGGACACGGTGGGACGCCGCCTCGCTGTGCTGCGCCGCTTCGCCGGCACCTCCGAGCTGCCCCCGCCGCGCGTGGTCGTCGCGCCCGTCCGGGCCGTCCTCCAACCCCAGGTCGCGGGCCTCGGACGGCTGCGCCCGGTCCGGCTGGCGGTGGGGGAGGACCACGACGTTGACGAGGTCGCCCGTGCGCTGGTCGGCGCCGCCTACGTGCGCGTCGACCTCGTGGAGCGCCGCGGTGAGTTCGCCGTCCGCGGCGGCATCGTCGATGTCTTCCCGCCCACCGAGGAGCACCCGCTGCGCATCGACTTCTTCGGCGACACGGTCGAGGAGATCCGGCCCTTCCAGGTCGCCGATCAGCGCAGCGCCGAGGAGACCCGCACCGAGCTCGTCGCCTCGCCCTGCCGCGAGCTGCTGCTCAACGACGACGTCCGCCTCCGCGCGCTCCAGCACGCCGCGAACCTCGACCTGCCCCAGCAGCTCCGCGAGTTGTTCGAGCGCATCGGCCAGGGCCACGCAGTCGACGGCATGGAGGCCCTCGCCCCGGCGCTGGTCGACCGCATGGAACTGCTCGTGGACGTCGTCGACCCCGCGACGCTGGTGCTCGTCAGCGACCCCGAGAAGGTCCGCACCCGCGCGGCGGAGCTGCACGAGACCTCGCAGGAGTTCCTCGCGGCGAGCTGGTCGGCGGCCGCGGCCGGCGGCAGGGCGCCGCTGAGCCTGGAGGCGTCCGCCTACCGCCAGCTCGGCGACGTGCGGGCGGACGCGCTGGGCCGCGGTCTGGGCTGGTGGACGCTGTCGGCATTCGCCGAGGACCCGGACAGCCTGCGCATTCCGGGCACGGTCAACGAGCCGTTCCGGGGCGACGTCGAGGCGGCGACCGGCGCCGTGGCCGAGGCGGTGGCGTCCTCCCGGCGCGTCGTGCTCGTCGCGGACTCACCCGGCCGGGCCTCGCGGATGACCGAGATCCTCGCCGCCCACGATCTCGCGGGCCGGGTGGAGGTCATCGAGGCCGATCTCGGCCGCGGCTTCACCCTCGACGCCCTCAACCTGTGGGTCGTCACCTCTGCCGACCTGTCCGGGCAGAAGGGGGTGGAGAAGGCGTCCCGGCAGATGCCGGCCCGTCGCAAGAACACGATCGACCCGCTGCAGCTGACACCCGGCGACCACGTCGTCCACGACGCCCACGGCGTCGGCCGCTACATCGAGATGACCCAGCGGACCATCGGCGGCGCGACCCGGGAGTACCTGGTGATCGAGTACGCGTCCTCCAAGCGCGGGCAGCCGGCCGACCGGCTGTTCGTGCCCATGGACGCCCTCGACCAGATCACCCGCTACGTGGGCGGCGAGGCGCCGACGCTGGACCGCATGGGCGGAGCGGACTGGAACAAGCGCAAGAGCCGCGCCCGCAAGGCAGTCCGCGAGATCGCCGCAGAGCTCATCAAGCTGTACGCCGCGCGGCAGGCCACCCAAGGGCACGCGTTTGGACCCGACAGCCCGTGGCAGCGCGAGTTGGAGGACACGTTCACCTACGTCGAGACCCCCGACCAGTTGTCGGCGATCACCGAGGTCAAGACCGACATGGAGCGCATCGTGCCCATGGACCGACTCGTCTGCGGCGACGTCGGCTACGGCAAGACCGAGATCGCCGTGCGCGCGGCGTTCAAGGCGGTCATGGACGGCAAGCAGGTGGCGATCCTCGTGCCGACGACCCTCCTCGTCCAGCAGCACTACGCCACGTTCGCCGACCGGTACGCCGGCTTCCCCGTCACGATCGGAGCGCTCAGCCGCTTCCAGACCGCCGCCGAGGCCACGAAGGTGATCGAGGGCCTCGCCGACGGCTCCGTGGACGTCGTCGTCGGCACCCACCGGCTGTTGTCGGACACCGTGGCCTTCAAGGATCTGGGGCTGGTCATCGTCGATGAGGAGCAGCGCTTCGGCGTCGACCACAAGGAGGCGCTGAAGAAGATGCGCCTCAACGTCGACGTCCTGTCGATGTCGGCCACGCCCATCCCCCGCACCCTCGAGATGGCGGTGACCGGTATCCGCGAGATGAGCGTCATCGCCACGCCGCCGGAGGAGCGCCACCCCGTCCTCACGTTCGCCGGGCCGTGGGAGGAGAAGCAGGTGCGGGCCGCCATCAAACGCGAGCTGGCGCGCGAGGGGCAGGTGTTCTACATCCACAACCGCGTGCAGACGATCGAGAAGACGGCCGCTCGCATCCGCGAGCTGGTGCCCGAGGCGCGCGTCGTCGTCGCGCACGGCCAGATGAACGAGAACGCCCTGGAGCAGGTGATGGTCAACTTCTGGGAGCGCGAGGCGGACGTCCTCGTGTGCACCACGATCGTGGAGGCCGGCCTCGACATCTCCACCGCGAACACCCTGCTCATCGAGCGTGCCGACCTGCTCGGGCTCAGCCAGTTGCACCAGCTGCGCGGACGCGTCGGCCGCAGCCGGGAGCGCGGCTATGCCTACTTCCTGTACCCGCCCAGCAAGCCGCTCACCGAAACCGCGCACGACCGCCTGGCGACCATGGCCGCCCACACCGATCTCGGCGCCGGCATGGCGATCGCGATGAAGGATCTCGAGATCCGGGGCGCCGGCAACCTGCTGGGTGAGGAGCAGTCGGGCCACATCGCCGACGTCGGCTTCGACCTCTACCTGCGGCTGGTCGGCGAGGCCGTCGCCGAATACCGCGGCGAGGACACCGAGCCCGAACCCGAGATGAGGATCGAGCTGCCCGTCGAGGCGCACCTGCCCGTCGACTACGTCGAATCCGAGCGCCTGCGGCTGGAGATGTACAAGCGGCTCGCGGCCGTCCGCTCCGAATCCGAGCTGGACGCCGTGCGCGACGAGCTGCTCGATCGCTACGGCGACCTGCCCGAACCCGTCGACAACCTGCTCGCCGTCGCCCGCTTCCGGCTGCTGTGCCGCTCCGCCGGGCTGACCGACGTGCTGACGGCCGGCACGATGGTGCGGTTCTCGCCGGTGACGCTGCCGGACAGCCGCGAGATGCGACGCCAGCGGCTGTACCCGGGCTCGCGGGTCAACCGCCAGATGGAGCAACTGTTCCTGCCCCGGCCCCGGACGGCTCCGGTCGCCGGAGCGCCGCTGGTGGACGCCGAGTTGCTCGCCTGGGCCACCGACGCCGTGCGCGCGCTGTTGCTGCCCGACGCGGCGAAGGCGTCGTAGCCGAACCGCGCGGTAACGTGACGGCCGTGGGCGGACGAGACGACGACGATCCAGAAGTCGTGGGACGCGGCTGGCTGACCCGGAGGCTGTTCCCCGAGGGGGCCGAGCCGGACCCGCGCTTCACCCTCGCCAACGAGCGAACGTTCCTGGCGTGGATGCGCACGTCGCTGGCGCTGCTCGGCGGCGGTGTGGCACTGGAGGCGTTCGCGGCCGACGTCTTTCCCCACGCGATGCGCCACCTGGCGGCGGTGCTGCTCGTGGGCACGGCGCTGATTTCCTCACTCGCCGCGACCTTCCGGTGGCACCGCGTCGAGACCGCCATGCGCCAACGACGTCCGCTGCCCGCGCCGTCGATGGCGCTGCTGCTGGCCATGGGGCTGGTCGTGGCGTCGCTGCTGCTCATCGGGCTGGTGCTGGGCAGGGGCGTGTGACGTGACGGCCCTTCCGGTGCACGACGATCCCGGGCTGCAGCCCGAGCGCACCACGCTGGCCTGGACGCGCACCACGTTGTCGTTGCTCGTGTGCGGCGTCCTCATGATGCGCCTCTTCGCCCTCGCGCAGTTGCCGGTCGTGCCGGCCCTGGTCGCGGTCGCCGCGATGGCCGTCGTCGTCCAGCGCGACCAGTCCCTGCGGCATCGCAAGGCCGTCCACGGCCTCATTCATGACGGCATGCCGACGGCGCCCACGTCCGTGCTCGTGATGGGCCTCGGCACGGCCCTGCTCGCCGTCGTCGTGCTGGCCGCGATCGCGCTCACCGCCTTGTAGGATCGCCCCCGGACGCTCAACCCAGGAGGACCGCCATGAAGCCGCTCGCCCGAGGCATTGCCGCCGCCGGTGCCGTCGTCGCCCTCGCGCTGACCGGCTGCACCCCGTCGCCCAGCAGCGCGGCGGTCGTGGACGGCGTCCGCATCCCGGACGCCTCGGCTCGCCAAGCGGCCGGCGCGCTCGTGGCCGCCACGGGCGGGGATGGCTCCCGCGCTCTGCGCCAGGCGACGTTCGACCTGACCATGGGCGAGGCGTCGGAGATCATTGCCGCCCAGCAGAACGTGTCGGTGACCGACGCCGAACTCCAGGCGGTGCTCACCCAGAGCCCCACCCTGGCCGCCATCGGCCAGACGGACGCGGGCCGCGGCTGGGCGAACAGCGTCGCGCGCACCTACGTCGTGCTGGAGGCTCTGGGCCAGGACGACTTCACCGCCGCCCTCGGCGATCTGGACATCGAGATCAATCCCCGGTACGGCACCTGGGATCCGGCGCGCTTCACGCTGGTGGATTCCAGCCTGTCGCGGGTCGCCGTGGCCGACACCGAGCGCTGACGTCGGCGACGGGCCGGCGCGCCTCGCAGAGGTGCTGCAGCCCGGCGGTGCGGCTGCCCCCGGGACGCCGAGGCGAGCTGAGGCGTCCAGCCCCGTTCCGCTCCCGCGCCCCGCGAACCCCGATAGGCTGGGCAGCGACCTGCACACGTCGAAAGGTAGACACAGTGGCAAGCATCGAGATCGTCAACGCCCGCGAGATTCTGGATTCCCGCGGCAACCCCACCGTCGAGGTGGAGGTTCTCCTCGACGACGACTCCCAGGGCCGCGCGGCCGTTCCGTCCGGCGCCTCCACCGGTGCCTTCGAGGCCGTCGAGCTCCGTGACGGTGACAAGAAGCGCTTCGGCGGCAAGGGCGTCCTGAAGGCCGTCGAGAACGTCAACGAGTCCATCGCCGAAGAGGTCATCGGCTTCGACGCCACCGATCAGCGCGAGATTGACGGCGCCATGCTGGAGCTGGACGGCACCCCCAACAAGGCCAAGCTGGGCGCAAACGCCATCCTCGGCGTCTCCCTCGCCGTGGCGCATGCCGCGGCCGAGTCGGCCAAGCTGCCGCTCTTCCGCTACCTCGGCGGGCCGAACGCGCACGTGCTGCCCGTCCCGATGATGAACATCCTGAACGGTGGCTCCCACGCCGACTCCAACGTCGACGTCCAGGAGTTCATGATCGCTCCCATCGGCGCCGAAAGCTTCGCGGCCGCCGTCGAGATGGGTGCCGCGGTGTACCACTCGCTGAAGAAGGTGCTGCACGACCGCAAGCTCGCCACCGGTCTGGGTGACGAGGGCGGCTTCGCGCCGAACCTCGACAGCAATGCCGAGGCCCTGGATCTGATCGTCGAGGCCATCAAGGCGGCCGGTCTGAAGCCGGGCACCGACATCGCGCTGGCGCTCGACGTCGCGGCGTCTGAGTTCTACGACAACGGCTCCTACAACTTTGAGGGTGCCAAGAAGAGCTCCGACGAGATGATCGAGATCTACGCCGACTGGATCGCCAAGTACCCGCTGGTCTCGATCGAGGATCCTCTGAACGAGGAGGACTGGGACGGCTGGAAGAAGTTCACCACCGAGCTGGGAGACAAGATCCAGATCGTCGGCGACGACCTCTTCGTCACCAACCCGGAGCGCCTCCAGCGCGGCATCGACACCGACACCGCCAACGCGCTGCTGGTGAAGGTCAACCAGATCGGCTCGCTCACCGAGACGCTGGACGCCGTGGAGCTCGCGCACCGCAACGGCTACCGCTGCATGATGTCGCACCGTTCCGGTGAGACCGAGGACGTCACGATCGCCGACCTGGCCGTCGCCACCAACTGCGGCCAGATCAAGACCGGCGCCCCGGCCCGCTCCGAGCGGGTGGCGAAGTACAACCAGCTCATCCGCATCGAGGAGACCCTCGAGGATGCCGCGGTCTATGCCGGCAAGTCGGCGTTCCCGCGCTTCAAGGGCTGATCCCGCAACCCATCACGCCACGGCCGGTCCCCTCGGGGGTCGGCCGTTCGGCGTCCGCACCGGATGTGGGTCCGGACAGGCTGCACCGGCGGGTTCGGGCGGCGGGTTCGGCCGGCGGCGAGTGTCGCGGCCGGGCCGGACGCCGGCGTCCGCCTACGCTGGAAAGGCCGAACCGACGCACAACGATCCGACGTGAGGGGGGACCCATGGCGCGCGATGCACGACCCACCCGCACCTCGTCGGGTCCGGGCCGGTCGGTGAAGCGGCCGGGCGCCCGGAAGGGCGCGACGGCGGCCGGACCCACCGGCCAGCGCGGGCCGGGGGCGTCCGCAGCGGGCGCGCCAGCGAAGGCGGCCACGGGCCAGCAGACCCATCCGGGACGCCGCGGCGCCACCGCGGCCCCACTGGCCCAACGGCTGGGCCGCGTCGCCCGGAAGGTTCGTCCCCGCGGGCCACTGCATGTCACGCGGCGCGCGCTGGTGTTCTTCGCCGTGCTCGTGGTGCTGGGGCTGTCGTTCGCCGGCTCGCTGCGGGTCTACCTGGTGCAGTCGAACCAGTTGGCCGTCGCCCAGAGCCAGATCGCGGACAACAACGCGCGCATCGACGACCTCAACTCCCGGCTGCAGCGGTGGCAGGACAACGCCTACGTGATCTCGCAGGCGCGCGACCGGCTCGGCTGGGTGATGCCCGGGGAGGTCGGCTACCGCGTCATCGGGGCTGATGGCGAGGTGCTGAGCGGCGGTGTTGAGATCCAGGGGGTGGGCGGCGGCACGTCCCATGGGCTGGAGGCCCGCTGGTGGGATCACCTGACCGGCTCCATCGCGGCGGCGGATGCCGCCCAGCCGGAGGTCGTGCAGGCGCCTTCGGCCGAGCCGTCACGCTGAGCGGAACGGGTCGCGACGGTGCGTCCGGTCACGCCGTGCAACGGCTACGCTGTTCCGGTGCCCCGCTACGAGCCCGCCACGGCGGAAGACGTCGCCACTCTGGCGGCTCAGCTCGGACGCCGGCCCCGCGGCATCGCGGGGGTCGCGTGGCGCTGCCCCTGCGGTCGGCCGGGCGTCGTGGCGACCGAGCCGCGGTTGCCCGACGGGACGCCCTTTCCGACCACCTATTACCTCACGTGTCCCCGCGCCGTCGCCGGCTGCTCGACCCTGGAGGCACAGGGTGTGATGGCCGAGATGACCTCGCGACTGGCCGAGGACGCCGACTTGGCCGCCGGGTACGCGCACGCCCACGAGGCGTACCTCGGTGACCGGGCCGCGCTGGGGGACGTCCCGGAGATCGAGGGCGTCAGCGCCGGCGGTATGCCGTCCCGGGTGAAGTGCCTGCACGTGCTCGTCGGCCATGCGCTGGCCGCGGGCCGCGGCGTCAACCCGTTGGGCGACGAGGCACTGGCCGCCCTCGGCGAGTTCTGGACCCACCCCTGCTTGGAGGACCCCGCATGACCAATCCCCTCCGCGTCGCGGCGATCGACTGCGGCACGAACTCCGTCCGCCTGCTGGCTGCGCAGGCGTCCGACGACGGCTTCACGGAGTTGACCCGTGACCTGCGGCTGACCCGGCTGGGCCAGGGCGTGGACGCCACCGGTGAGTTCCACCCGGACGCCCTCGCCCGCACCTTCGCCGCCTGCGATGAATACGCCGTCGCGCTGAACCGACTGGGGGTTGAACGGGTGCGGTTCGTGGCCACGTCGGCGGCCCGCGACGCGCGCAACCGGGCGGCCTTCTTCTCCGGCGTCCACGAGCGCCTCGGTGTCGATGCCGAGATCATCTCCGGGGAGGAGGAGGCCGAGCTGTCGTTCACCGGTGCGCTCACGGCCCTGCCGGACGCCGACGTCCCGGCCCTCGTGATGGACATCGGCGGCGGCTCGACCGAACTGGTGCTGGGCAGCGCCCGGGGCATCGATCGCGGCCTGGCGCTCGACATGGGCTCGGTGCGGCTGCGGGAGCGGTTCCTGCCCGCTGATCCGCCCGGCGGCGCGGAGATCACCGAGGCGATCGACTATTGCGACGACCTGCTGGACGCCAGCGGCATCGACTTCGCCTCGGCGCGCACGTGGTTCGGCGTTGGCGGGACGGCGACCTCGTTGTCGGCGATCGCGCAGGGCCTGGCCACCTACGACCGGGCCCGCGTCCACGGCTCGACCGTCAGCCGGGGGGAGCTCTCGGCGCTGACGGCGCGGCTGCTGACGACGCCGGTGGCGCAGGTGCTCCAGATCCCGACCATGGAACCGGGGCGGGCCGACGTCATCTGCGCCGGGGCGCTGATCTGCGCGCGGGTCGGGGAACGGCTCGGGGTCGACCTCACCGTGAGCGAGGCGGACATCCTGGACGGCCTCGTGCTCGGCCTGCTGGACGAAACCCGGTAGCGCGCCCCCGTAGCCCAATCGGTAGAGGCAGGCGGCTTAAACCCGCCCAAGTGCGGGTTCGAGTCCCGCCGGGGGCACCGAGGAGGGGTGGTGCGCTGGCTCGGCCTCGGGGAAACCTCCGGGGACCGGAATGCGGGGCGGGCCGGACGCGTTGCGTAGGATGAACTCAACGATCTGACCGATGGAAAGGCCAGCCATGCGCAGTACCAACCCCGTTTTCGCGCGGAGCGAGCAGTTCGCACCGCAGCGCCAGTCCCACGGCAACCAGCAGGGATACGTCCCCGGCCAGCAGGCCGACCCCTATGGCGCGCCGAGCCCCTACGGTGCCCCGCAGCGACCCGGCGACGTCATGACCATCGACGACGTCATCACCAAGTCGGCCATCACGCTCGGCCTGGTCTTCCTCGTCGGCGCGCTGACCTTCATGTTCCTGCCGCCGGCCCTCGTCCAGATGACGGCGATCGGTGCCGGTCTGGCGACGTTCGTCGTCGTGCTGTTCGTGTCGTTCCGCAGGCAGATCAGCCCGGCGTTCGTGGGTCTGTTCTCGATCATCGAGGGAGTGTTCGTCGGCGCCTTCAGCGCGATGTTCGAGACCTCCTACGCCGGCATCGTGCCGCAGGCCGTGCTGGCCACGTTCGTCGCCGCCGCCGCAACGCTGGCCGCGTACAAGTTCCTCCGGATCAAGGTCACGAGCCAGTTCCGCAAGATCGTGACGATCTCGACCTTTGCCTTCGCCGGTCTCGTCCTGGTCAACCTGGCGCTGTCGTTCATGGGCATCAACCTGGGCATCCGCGAGATCGGCTCCGGTGCCGGCCTGCTGGCCATCGGCATCTCGATCCTCGCGCTCGTGCTCGCCGTGGCCAACCTGATCATGGACTTCGACTACATCGAACAGGGCATCCGCAACCGCCTGCCGGCATCCGAGTCGTGGCGCGCCGCGTTCGGCCTGACCGTCACCATGGTGTGGCTCTACACCGAGATCCTGCGCGTGCTGAGCTACTTCCGCAGCAACTGATCGCCTGACACGAGGGGCCCCCGCACCGGAGAGTGCGGGGGCCCTTGTCCGTGTCCGTGTCGCGACCGCGACCGCGTCCTCAGCGGGTGCGCCAGCCGTGCAGGACGGCCTTCGCGTGCTTGCCCAGCAGGGCGCGGGAACCGTTGATCCAGTCGACGTCCCGCAGGGCGCCGGCGGTCACCCAGCGGGAGCTGGAGGTCGTCCCACCGACGTCGAGGACCACCGGGTCCTCCGGTGCCGGGCAGTGCGCCGCGTAGATGAGGCGGACGGCGTGGAAGTCCTCGATGACGCCCGTGGGGGAGTGCCCGATCCAGTGGTCGGACTGGATGTCGAGAAACTGGACGACCTCGATCTCCTGCCCCGTCTCCTCGAACACCTCCCGCTGGACGGTGCCCGACGGGTTCTCCCCGGGGTCGATGCCGCCGCCCGGCAACCCCCACATGCCGGGGACGGCCGTGCGCTGCGAGAACTGTGTGGCCAGGACGCCGCGGTCGGAGACGACGATGCCGTACGCCGCGAGCCTCTGCCGGACGACGGGGTCGCCGATCGGCTCGTCGGGGCGCAGCGTCGTCCGGGTGCGCTGCGGGCCGCGGGGGGTGACGGGACGGTGGTGCGGAGTGACGAGCAGGGTGACGGTGAGGTCATCCACCGTGCCGGTGGCGCTGAGCGGGCGCAGGACGCGGTAGCCCTCCTCCCAGGCGAGCTGGTAGGGATCCTGGCCGTGGCCGAGCGGGGTGTTCAGGGCAGGGCTCCCTCCCGGAACCTCCACCCCGACGATGTGCACCCGTCCCATCTTGGCCGGTTGGCGGGACTGAACCAAACCTCCGCGTTCCACGGCGTGGTGCGTCCTGCTCCTGTGCGCGGAGCCGGCAAGGGGATATGCTCCGAGCCTGACCTCAAGCGAGGAGGACCGCAGTGCAGTACAACCAGAACTCCCGGCTCGATTCGTCCCAGATGCGTTCGGGCGGTGGGGGAGGCCGACGCGGCGGCGGTATCGCGGTGGGCGGCGGCGCCAGCATCATCATCGTGATCCTGGCACTCCTCTTCGGCTTCAACCCCGGCGATCTGCTGGGCGGCGGGACGACCACGACCACGGAGTCGCAGCAACAGGACCCGACGACGAACGAGTACGCCGACTGTGAGACCGGCGCCGACATCGAGGCCAACCGCGAGTGCCGTTGGGTCGCCTACACGAACTCGATCCAGGCCTACTGGGCGCAGGCGCTGTCGGGTTACCAGGAGACGACCACCACGACGTTCACCAACTCGATCGAGACCGCCTGCGGCCAGGCCACCTCGCAGGTCGGGCCGTTCTACTGCCCGGCCGACCAGCGGGTCTACCTCGACACGTCGTTCTTTGAGGGTCTGTTGAGCCAGCTCGGCGCCGAGGGCGGGGACGCCGCGGAGGCCTACGTCATCGCCCACGAGTACGGCCACCACATTCAAAACCTCACCGGCGTCATGTCGCAGGTGCAGTCCCAGGGTCAGGACGCCGGGCCTGAGTCCGGTGGCGTCCGTCTGGAGCTGCAGGCCGACTGCTACGCGGGCGTGTGGTTCCGGTTCGCCGATTCCGACCCGGACGGGCCGATCTCGGCGGTCACGCAGGACGACCTCAACCGCGCCATCGACGCCGCCGAGACCGTCGGCGATGACAACATCCAATCCAAGACCCAGGGTCAGGTGACCCCCGAGTCGTGGACCCACGGCAGCTCCGCCCAGCGCAAGGAGTGGCTTGCCAAGGGCTTCAACACCGGCGATCCGAACCAGTGCAACACCTTCTCGGCGGACGCGCTGCGCTGAGCCAACGCGGACTCATCCGCTGACGCGCACGCCGGCGAGGTTCGTGGTGAAGGTCTGGGAGCCCACGGTGAAGTGCATCCGCGGCGCCGCCTCGGCGTTGCGGCGGTCCACGACGCAGGTCCACGCCTGGTCGTAGGTGTAGCGGCCGGCCTCCCGCTCGGCCTCGATGACCGCCCAGACGACGGCGGGATCGACGGCGCCCGGATCGAAGGGCGACACGGCGACTTGCTCGGTGCGCGAGGTCACGATGACGGGGGTGCGCGCGGAACGCTGCAACCGGTTGATCGTGCCCTCCGCGGTCCCGGCGACGTCGAGGTGGACGCCGGCGTCCGACCCGAACCCGAGTTGCAACCCCTCGCGCCGCGCCGCGACGACGGCCTCGTAGGCGTCCGTCAGGCCGTCCGCCGAGGTGAAGTCCAGCGTGGGCAGCAGGGTGCCGTCGGAATTGAAGAAGACCGTGCGTGATTCGGGATTCGTCGTCACCGTCATCGCCACCAGGCCGGCGGAGTAGTCGACAATCTGCAACTCCTGGCCGGCGTCCGACCCCGAAACGGCGCGCCCGGCGCGGAACAGCGCCCCGACGTCGTCCAGCGCGTAGTCGGCGGGCACGAACGTCGCCTGGGAGACGTAGTTGATGTCGGAGCGCACCTGGCTGATCGCGCCGTTGCGGTAGCCCCACGTCTCGGCAACGCCGTGCTTCTCGACGGCGACGGACGCCTCCGTTCGGGTCACCGACACCATGATCGCGCGGGTCTGGCCGGACGCCTCGAGCAGGTCGTCGACCACCGCCCGGGCGACACCGGGCCGGGTCAGGTCGACCGCGACCGTGGCGGACGTGGACGGGGACGCCGAGGGCGAGGTGGACGCCGTCGGTGCGGCCGCGACCGACGGGGTGGCAGTGGCCGATGGACCGGCGCCCGGGGTCGTGCAGGCGGCGAGCGTCGTGGCGACGGCCAGCGTCGTCGTGGCGGCGAGCGTCACGGCTGCGGCGCGCGCGACGGTGTTGCCTCGACCCGGACCCCTCACGCCCGGGAGCCTACTCGTGGCCCCCCGGCGCTGAGACCGCGCCTGCCGCGGAGGTGCCGGGCGCGTCCACGGGCAGGTGACGCTCCCACCACGCGAGGATCTTCTCGAACCGCTGTCGGCGGTGCCACGGGCTGCCCGACCGGGAGAGTTCGTGGTTCTCTCCGGGGAACACGAGCAGCTCGGTCTCGACGCCGTGCTTCTTCAACAGCGCGTAGTAGCGCAGCGCCTGGCCCAGCGGGCAGCGCAGGTCCAGCTCGGAGTGCACGACGAACGTGGGTGTCCGCACCCGGTCGGTGAGCAGCATGGGCGACTGTGCGTTCTGCTGGGCCAGCTGCGCGCCGTTGTAGGCGTCGGCGAAGAACCAGCCGATGTCGGACGCCCCCACGAACGACGCCGGATCGAGGAATCCGCGCTCGACGATGGCGCCCGCGAAGCGATGGTCGTGGGCGATGAGCCACGCGGTCAGGTAGCCGCCGTAGCTGCCGCCCATGACGCCGACGCGCTGGCCGTCCAGGCGGGGGAGGGTCGCGATGGCGTGGTCGAGGAAGGCGAGCACATCGACCATGTCCAGGTTGCCGAGGTCGTGGCGGATCGCGGCCCCGTGCGCCTGTCCGTAGCCCGCCGAGCCGCGCGGGTTGCAGGCGACCACCGCGTAGCCGGCCTCGACGTAGACCTGCCACTCGTCGAAGAAGGTGCTGGGGTAGCTCGCGTACGGCCCGCCGTGGATCGTGAGCAGCACCGGGTGCGGTCCCTCGCCCGCCGGGGTGAGGACGAAGCCGTGGATCTCGTGTCCGTCGGGGGAGGTGGCCGTCAGCTCGGTGGGCGTCACGATGGTGGTCCCATCCCGCAGCCCGGCGGCGAAGTCGGTGAGCCGCCGGACGCCGCCGGCGTCGATCACCGCCACCTCGCCGGGAGAGTCGACGTCGGTGATCGCCGCCACGACGGCGTCGGAGTCCGGGACGCCGGCCGCGGCGAGGACGGTTGGGCGTCCGGACCACACCGTGGTCGTGGTGCCGTCGGCGGCGATCCGCAGCAGGTCGGCGGTGCCGCGGGTGGCGGCCACGACGAGGACTGCATCATCATCCACCGGGACGGGGGCGCCCGCCAGCTCCACCGTCGCGGGGTCGGTGAGGCGGCGCGGCGCTCCGCCGTCGGCAGGCGCCACGTAGAGGGCGTCGTTGGTCGCGACGAAGTCCAGGCCGGTCTCGCCGAGGTCGCTGCCCAGGCAGAACAGCCAGCGTCCGTCGCGGGAGTAGGCGGCATGATCGAACGACAGGCGGTCGTCGGCGAGCAGGGGGGTCGGGTCCCCGCCGTCGACGGCCACCCGGTACAGCTCGGTGCGCAGGGTGGCGCGGGCGAGTCGGATGGCATCGGGGGCGGCTCGGAGGGTGCCGGTGACCAGGGTGAGGGCGGAGGCTTCGATGGCCACGTCGGTCCCGGTGCCCATGGCCAGGCCGAGGTCGGCTTGGGCCAGGGCGGCG
>JAKDIK010000104.1 GCA_030450535.1 Propionibacteriaceae bacterium | reverse complement strand
GCGCGCGGCGGCGACGATCGTGAGGAGCGGGATGACGCGCTGGGGTGGAACCTGGTAGCTCCCCCGGCCCGTCGAGGCCAGCCAGCCAGCCGCGACGAGCTGGCGCAGGTGGTGGTGGAGTTGGCCGGTGGTGCCCAGTTCGGCGTCGGCCGCGAGGTCGGCGGTGGTCGTGATGCCGTTCAGGACGAGCTGGGCCAACCGCAGGCGCACGGGGTGGGCCAGGGCGACGAGTCGGCTGACCTGGGCGTCCCAGTCGGCGGCGAGCAACTGATGCGGATCGACGCCCATCTGCCATTGCACCGGCCCGGCGGGCAGCGCCGCGTGGCCCGCGTACGCGAGCATCCCATCGGGGTGTCGCTCGGCGAGGCCGTTCAGCAGCCAGAAGTCGGCCTCCCCAGCGCGCACCAGCGTGGGAGTTGAGGAGTCGACGTCCGCCGTGTCGGACAAGGAGGCGACCACCTCTTGGAGGCCCGCGACGGCGTCCTCCAAGGCTGCGATCCGCTCCTCCATCGTCATAACTCCATTTTTACGTACTTCCGTACTGGATGCAACCCCCGCTCTCGGCCGTTGCGTAGGATCGGGGCGTGCCCCTCGCCCCATCGCAGCCGGCGCCCAAGCCGCAACCCACGGCGTCCGAGGTGGACGCCGTCGCCGGCCTGCTGGCCGGACGTCGCTGGGTCGCCCTGACCGGCGCGGGGTTGAGCACGGACTCGGGGATTCCGGACTACCGGGGCCCCGACGCGCGCCCGACGCATCCGATCCAGTACGGCGACTTCATCCGCCACGCGGACGCCCGCCGCCGATACTGGGCGCGCTCGATGATGGGGTACCGCAGCTTTGGCGCGGCCGCTCCCAATCCCGGGCACACCGCACTCGCCGAGCTGGGCGCGCCGGTCATCACGCAGAACGTCGACGGTTTGCACAGCGCGGCGGGCTCGACCGACGTGGTCGACCTCCACGGGCTGATCGAGCGCGTGGTGTGTCTCGACTGCGGCGACCTGACGACCCGGCTCGCGTTGCAGGAGCGCCTCGAGGCCGCGAACCCGCAGGTGACCGGAGAAATCCCCGCCGGGGACGCCGAACTCCGACCTGATGGGGATGCCGACATCGCCGATCCGGTCGACTTCGTCGTCGTCCCGTGCGCGTCCTGCGGCGGCACGCTCAAGCCCGACGTGGTCTTCTTCGGCGAGAACGTGCCGCGGGACCGGGTGGACGCGGCGTACGCCCTGGTGGACTCCGCCGATGCACTGCTGGTGGCCGGCTCATCGCTCACCGTGATGTCGGGGCTGCGGTTCGCCCGTCACGTCGTCAAGGCCGGCAAGCCCCTCGTGATCATCAACCACGGACCCACCCGGGCCGATGACCTCGCCGCGCTGAAGGTCGAGGCCGGCACGTCGCAGACCCTCACCGGCGTGCTGGCAGCACTCACCCGCACGCGGACCCCGGCCGGGAACCGGGAACCCACCGGGTTGGCGGCGCGCATGCACCCTCCGGGTTGCGGCACGCGCGGCGTCCCGGCATCCTGAAGGGCTGCCCACCGAGAGGACTCCCATGTTCGCGATCCACGCCATCCCGGCTCCCGAACCCGGGGACGACAGCCCGCACCCGTGGCTGGCGGGCGTCCACGAGATCGACGCGGAGGTCTGCCAGGAGTTGCACGGCCACGACGACTTCCTCGATTCCCTGGACTCGCTGGTCGGCCGGCTCCGCGGCTCCGTCCATGCGGCCCAGGCCGCCTGGGTGGCCGTGGAAGCCGATGCCGTCCTCGGCTACATCTGGGCCCGCAGTCCCCTGCGTGAGGACCGCGACGCCGCGGACTTCGACCTGGCGGTCCGCGGTGGCGCCCGGCGCCGCGGCGTCGGCACCGCTCTACTGGACGCCGCAACCGCGGCGCTCGCCGCCGACGGACGCACCACCTGGCTCACCTGGGCGTTCGCCCCGGGCAGGTCGGCCGAGGGCCCGGACGCGATTCCGGCGGCGTCCGGCACCGGCGCCGTCGACGGCCGCCACCCCGCCGCCGCGTTCCTGCGCCGCCACGGCTTCAGCCTGGAGCAGGTCGAGCAACCCTCGACCCTCACCGTGGACGCCGCGACGCTCGCCCGCGCGGACGATCTCGGCGCCACCGCGGCGTCGGTCGCCGAGGACGACTACGAACTGCTCGGCTGGACGGGCCGGACGCCGTCCGAGCTTGCCGACGGCATGGCCGACCTGCACGCCCGCATGAGCACCGACGTCCCCATGGCCACCGAGCTCGCCGAGCCCCAGGTCTGGGACGCAGAGCGCCTCCGCGTCGCCGAGGACCGCACGGTGGAACTCGGCTACCACTGGGTCACCACCGCCGCGCGGCACCGCGCGACCGGCGTGATGGCCGCCTACACCACCCTGCAGTGGCCCGGCCACCACCCGGACGGCGTGTGGCAGGAGGACACCCTCGTGCACGCCGACCATCGCGGTCATCGCCTGGGGCTGTGGACCAAGGCGGCCAACCTGCGCCGCCTCGTCGCCGACAACCCGGACGCCGCCCGCATCCATACCTGGAACGCCGCCGAGAACACCCACATGCTCGCGATCAACGACGCCCTCGGTTTCCGGCCCACCGGCCTGGAGGGCACCTGGCGGCGCCGCGCGTCCCGACCTCCACCCGAGCTGTCGCGGGGGGGTCGCCCGGATCGCCCGCGGGGCCAGTGGGGGGGCGGGCGATCCGGGCGGGGCCGGAGCAGGGTCAGGCCAGCTCGGGCACCCCGAACTGGTCCACGAACCGGTGCAGGAAGGCCGCCATCGCGTCACGGTTCACCGGGTCGGTCGGTCGGAACGTGCCATCCGGCCAGCCGGTGGTGATGCCGGTGGACTTCAGCCAGGCGATCTCGGTTGCGAACTCCGAGCCGACCGGGATGTCGCTGAATGGCGGCTCCGTCGGCGCGGCGAACTCCGGGCTGCCGGCCAGGCGGTACAGGAACGCCGCCATCGCGTCGCGCCCGATCGGCTGGTAGGGCCGGAACGTGCCGTCGGCCCAGCCGTTCGTGATCTCCTGGCTCGCGAGCCAGGCGATCTCGGTGTAGTACATGTTGTCGTTGCCCACGTCGGAGAACGGCGAGGTCGCCGGCGGTGTGAACTCCGGGCTGCCGGCGAGCCGGTAGAGGAAGGCGGCCATGGCGTCCCGGTTGATGGCGGTGACCGGGCGGAAGGTGCCGTCCGGCCAGCCGGTGGCGATGCCGGTGGCGCCGAGCCACATGATCTCGTCCCGGAACTGGGTTCCGACCGGAACGTCGGCGAACTCGCGCGTCGCCAGCTCGGCCAGCGGCAGCGTCACCACGGTGCCGGACGGCTTGGCCACGAGCTGCACCGTATCCGCCACCAGGGCCGGGTTCACGACGAGCGTCACCTCGGCGACGCCGTCGCGCACCGGGCTTCCCGGGAGCCGCTCGGTCGTGATCGCCGCCTGGCCGATGACGAAGCCGTCCACCACGACGTCGAACTCGGTGTTGGCCGGCGCGCCCAGGCTGGTGAGGTCGACGCCCTCGACGCGAAGCGTGGTCTGCTCACCGCGCGGGACGGGTCGCGTTCCCTCGGTCAGCGCGACGCCGTTCTTCTCGAACGAGGGCTCGACGGCGTCGTCACCGGAGATGTAGTTGATGAACGCGTCGGTGTCGATGAGGCCGAGATCGCGGACGTTCGTGCCCGACCGCAGCGCCGTGAAGTTGTCGCCGCCGCCGATGAGGAAGTTGCCCGCGGTCACCGTGTAGGTGGCCGAGGCGTCCAAGGGGTCATCCCCCACCCAGACGTCGAGGATCCGGCTGCCGGCGGGAGCGTCCGGGTCATAGGTGTAGCGGACGTTGTCGGACAGGCCGAGTTTGAGGAACGGACGCGACGAGTTCGCCGGCTGCCACTGCTGCTCCAGAACCTGCCGGAGGACGGCCCCGGTGACGTCGATGCTCTGCAGCGTGTTCGCGAACGGGTTCACTCCGGCCGCCTCCGCGTAGGTCACGACCCCGTCGCCCTCGCCGTCGGCCTGCGCGTAGAGCAGGTCGGCACGCAGGCCGCCGGGGTTCATGATGCCGATGTCGGCGCCGGCGCGGCCGGGCTGGTTGGCCGCCCACAGCCAGGCGTTGGCGACCAGGTTGCCGAGCGACGACTCGCGGAGCCGGTCGTCGCGGGTCGTGCCGGTGTAGACGCCCTCGACGACCTGGGCGTCGCCGTAGGCGGTGGTGATGTCGGCGCTGATCCGGGCGACGGGCTGCTTGCCGATCTCGGCGGCGGAGGTGACGGCCTCGTCCACGATCGCGGCCGCGGCCTGGTAGGTGGCGTCGGCCTCGCATGCCTCGGTGACGCCCGCCACGGTCTCGAGCTGTGACGGGAGGTACTCCTCGACCTCGCCGGTGTCGGTGTTGAAGCCGAGCTGGACGACGCCGAGGCGTCCGCCGTAGCTGCCGGACTGACTGACGACACGCGTTCCGGTCCGGGCGGGAGCGTCCCACTGGTACGCGAGGTGAGTGTGCCCGTTGAACACCACGTCGACCAGGGGCGAGGTTTCGTTGACGATGCGGTCGAAGACCTCGGTTGCGGCCTGCGCGTCGGTCAGGCTGGAGGCCACCGCAGCGCCCTCGTGGTACTCGGCCACGATGATCTCGGCCTCGCCGTTGGCCTCGTCGCCGTCCGAGAGCTGCTCGGCCACACGGTTGACCGCCTCGACGGGGTCGCCGAAGTCGATGGATGCCACACCGGACGGCGAGACCAGCGCAGGCGTGTCCGCGGTTACCGCGCCGATGACGCCCACCCGTACGCCGTTCACCTCGTGGATCGCGTATTCGTCCAGGGCGGGCGTCGTGGTGCCGCGCTGATAGACGTTGGCTCCGAGGTAGTCGAACGTGGCGCGCGACTCGGCCTCCTCGGTGAGCCAGCCGAAGCCCCGGTCGAACTCGTGGTTGCCCACGGCCGAGGCGCCGAGACCGAGCGCGTCGAGGTAGGCGAGCGTCGGGAAGTCGTCCTGGATGTTGGACGCGAACGAGCTCGCCCCGACGTTGTCGCCCGCCGAGAGCAGCAGGCTGGCGTCCTCGCCGTACGTGCCGCGGGCGGTCTGGATCGTGCAGGCGAAACGCTTGCCGAGGGCGCCGGTGAGGGCGAGGCCGTCGTCGATGCGGCCGTGGAAGTCGTTGAAGTTCAACAGCGTGACGGGGGTGAGCCCCTCACTGATGGTCTCGACCTTCGTCGCGGCCTGGGCCGGGGCGGCGATGCCGCCGGCGCCGACGAGGCCGAGCACCGCGGCGGTCGCCACGGCACGTCGGGTAATGGGCATGGATTCCTCCGGGGAGCGATGGGACTCTGCGAGCGGGGAGGCTCACACCTGATCATGCCGGGGTGAACTGCGGGTGTACATGGGTCGGCGCACACGAGACGCATCGTCGGCCCCTCCTGACCCCCGTCGCCTGGCCACCATCGCCTGGCCACCACAGCCAGGCCACATCGCCCTGGTGCCCCCACGCCTGGCCACCTGAGCGCGGGTCAGCCCGGCCACCCGTACGCCGCCTCCCGCGGGGGCGCCTCGGAGGCGGCGTACCAGGCGTGCCAGAAGGCGGTGAGGTCGCGGCTGGAGCGCTCGTCGACATACGCCTGGAAGTCGGCCAGCGAGCGGGCTCCCGGGGTCTGGGCCCACTCGCGCGCGATCGCGAAGAACGCATCGTCGCCGAGCAGCACCCGCAGCGCCTGCAGCGCGGCGCCGCCGCGGACGTAGGTGGTGCCGAACATGTTGTCCACCCCGGGGTCGCTGATCGAAGGCGTCCAGAAGTCGTCATCACCTTCGTCCCAGATGCCGCGCAGCCAGTCGTCCATCGACCGGCCGTCCCGCCGCGCAAGCACGTCCTGCGCGGCGAACGTCGCCCAGCCCTCGTTGTTCACGATGTCGGCCCACGTGGCGACGCGGACGTGGTTGCCGAACCACATGTGTGCCAGTTCGTGGGCGAGCAGCTCGTCGGGCCAGTCGCCACCGGCCGCGGCCAGCGCGGCGCCGTAGACCGGACGCGTCTGGGTCTCCAGCGCGCCGAACCAGGTGTCGATGCCGGTGACGACCCCGCCGATCTCGCCGAAGGGATAAGGGCCATAGCGGCTCTCCAACTCGCGGATGACGCGCGGCGTCTCGCGCAGCTTCGCCAGGGCCCGGTCCCGCTCCGGTGGCGCCAACAGGTGGCTGACGGCATACAGCGCCGGACGGCCGTCCGCGTCGCCCTGTTCGATGTCGAAGCGGCCCACGGCCAGGAAGGTGAGGTAGCTCGCGACGGGATCCGCCGCCCGCCAGTGCCACGTGGCCGTGGCGGGGTCGTCGTCGGCGTCCTCGCTGATGAGTTCGCCGATGCTGATCGCCTGCAGGCCGGCCGGCACGGTGGCGTACACCTCGAAGGGCGCCGCGCGGCTCGGATGGTCGTTGGCGGCATACCACACGGCCGACGACTCTGGCTCTCCGGCGATGAGGATTTCCCCGCCCGCCCGGGAGTACGGCTGGTGGAAGCCGCCGACCGTCCGCAGTCCGTCCGGGCTGCCGGCGTAGGAGACCTCGAGGGTGAAGCGGTCGCCGACGTCCAGCGGCTTCTTCGCCATGGCCACGCGGTTGACTGCGCCCCAGGCAGCCACGGTCACCGGCTCCCCGTCGAGCGTGGCGGCGTCCACGTGGTGCATGAGGTTGAAACCGATGCCGGACAGGTTTTGCGTGGCGATGCCCTCGAGGGTGGTGGTGCCGCTGAGCTGGGTCAGGTCGTCATTCCACGTGACGTGCACCACCGTGGACGTCGGCTCCCAGCCCGTGGCGCCGGCGTCCGGGTAATACGGAGCGCCCACGCCGGCAGCGACCGGTTGCGATGGCCGGCTGGCGACCAGGGCGGCGACCAGACCGGCCACGACCAAGAGGGGCAGGAGCCAGACGAGGAGCCAGGAGCGCCGCGAAAAGCCTGGCACGTCAGACGGGTGCGGGCTCGGATGTCCGGGTGCGGCGGGGACGCCTCGAGCGGCCGGGACGGCGGCGGCGGTCACGCCACCAGCGGTAGAGCACGACCAGCGGGGAATTACGGCTGAACAGGAGCAACGCCGCCGTGATCACCCCCACGAGCGCGGGCAGGGCGAGGCGGGCGTAGTGGGCGATCCAGCCGAGGACGCCCCAGGGCGTCGACTGACCGGACGCCGGCCCGACCTGCTCGCCGACCTGGAGCGGCGGAACCCACAGGTAGGCGCCGAGGGCGACCCCGAGCAGCGCCCCGGACCACGCGATGACGGACGGCCCCCAGGCGGCCCGACCGCGGCCGAGGCTGCGCATGACCCAGCCGAAGAGCAGGTGGGCCATGACGATACCGACGATGCCGAGACCGATGACCCAGGGCTGGGGCAGCCGACCGGTGTCCCAGGCGAACTCGGAGTTCATCGGAATGCGGCGCAGCACGCCCAGCGAGCCCATGACGGCGAGCGCCGTAACCAGCCACGCGAGGCCGACGGCAGCGTGGGCGAGGAGCGCGACGACGATTCCGACGATCCGGCCGGGCAGCGAGTCGCCCAGCGAAGTACGGCGTCCCACGGATTCGGTTTCCGGAGCGGTTGTGGCTGCTGGAGTCGTCACGGCCCCCATGCTAATGCCCGGGTGTCGTGCGCCGGGGATCTGGAAGGATGGGGCGATGCCCCTGCCGCCCATGCCGCACCGCCACCTCATCGTGCTGCGCAGCGCGGTGACCATCGCGTTGAGCTGCCTCATCGCGCAGGCCGGATGGGCGTCGGCCTTCCTCGGAGGTGAGGCGCAGTACCGGGCGTTCCACGCCATCGGGGCCTGGGTGAGTCTGTCAGTGTGCGTGATCAACGCCGCCGTGTACGTGGTGCTGCGCCGCTCGGCCGGTCCGGTGAACCTGACGCTGGCCCTGCTGCTGGCCGCGATGGCTGGCGTCCAGGTGGTGCTGGGCGAGGCGCACATCGTGGCGCCGCACATCTTCGTGGGGATCCTGACGCTCATGCTGGCGACGGCCCTGACGTCGTGGACCTACCGCCACCGGCTGGCCGGGTGACGAGGCGCGCTCGCAAGCTCAGCGATCGGCGATCGGGGCATTTGCCGCCGCGGAGGCAACGCCGCTGCTGGCCGCGGCGTCCGACGCGGCGCTCGCCGCGGTCTGCGTGCTGGACGACGTGGTCGCCGTGGGGGCGGGCGTGGGCTGCGCG
>JAKDIK010000350.1 GCA_030450535.1 Propionibacteriaceae bacterium | reverse complement strand
TTGGGTGGCATATGGGCTCTCGGCCGGGTACGGCGTCTGGGTGCCGGGGCCCTGGGTGCCCATGGGCTCCTGGGTGCTCATGGGGTTCTGGGTGCTCATCGCGAGCTCCTTTCGCGGAGGATTGACGAGGGCCCACCATGGCTCGGCTCCCCTGAGAAATCCCGAAGCGCCGGGCGTTGGCTCAGCCGGCGCTCAGGCGGCACCCGGCACTGGGTCACGCCCTGACGTTGCGGTCGCCGGGCGGGCGGTGGCGTGGATCGCACGGCAGGATGGGGTCACGCAGGTGAGGAGTGGATCATGAGGGTGCTCGTCGTCGAGGACGACCAGGCGATCGCGGAGGTCGTCCGGCGGGGGCTGGTCGCCGACGGCCATGTGGTGGACGTCGAGCGCGACGGCTCCGCCGGGCTGCTGGCGGCGGTCGAACACGGTTACGACGTCGTGGTGCTCGACATCATGCTGCCGCGGCTCAACGGCTACGACGTGCTCAAACACCTGCGGGCCCGCCGGGTGTGGACGCCCGTGCTCATGCTGACGGCCAAGGACGGCGAGTACGACCAAGAGGACGCCTTCGACCTCGGTGCCGACGACTATCTCACCAAGCCGTTCAGCCTGGTGGTGCTCAAGGCGCGGCTCCGGGCGCTGCAGCGGCGCGGATCGCACGCGCGTCCGGTGCGGCTGTCGGTCGCGGGCATCGAGCTGGATCCGGCGGCGCACACCGTCGCTCGGAACGGCGTCGGGCTCACCCTCACGCCGAAGGAGTTCGCGCTGCTGGAATACCTCATGCGCAACGCAGGCGCCGTGCTCAGCAAGTCCCGGATCCTTGAGAACGTGTGGGACACGGTGTACGAGGGGGATGCGAACATCGTCGAGGTCTACATCGGCTACCTGCGCAGGAAGGTGGATGCGCCGTTCGGGGCGAACTCGATCGAGACGGTCCGTGGGGTCGGGTACCGGCTGCGGACCGAGCCGGGCTGACGGCCGGGTCGCGACCGCTCGGCTCGACCTGCTCGAGCCCGGGTCCCCTGCATGGGGCTGCGGCCTGCTCCCCCGTGATGCGGGGCGCCCCGATAGGACAGATCCCCGGGGCCGCCACGATGCGGCGCAGCTTGATGGGGTCGTGGACGAAGTTCTGGCCGCGCTGCGTGGTGGACCGCAGGTCGGGCTCGGGAGCCGTCGGGACGTCCGTCGGCGGGAATGGGCGCCGCGCTCAGGGCTGCGGGACCGGCAGCCGCACGGTGAACCGGGCCCCGCCGAGGACGGGCGAATCGTCGACCGTCACCGTGCCGCCGTGGGAACCGACGATCTCGGTGACAATCGCGAGCCCGAGGCCCGAGCCGCCGGCGTCCCGCGAGCGGGAGTCGTCCAGCCGGACGAAGCGCTCGAAGATGCGCCGGCGATCGGGGGCGGGGACGCCACCGCCGTCGTCCTCGACGCTCACGACGGCGAACCGGTCCTCCGGGCGCGTGCTCAGCACGACCGAACCGACGGCGTGGCGGACGGCGTTGTCGCACAGGTTGCGGAGCACCTGGGTCAGCGCGTCGGGGTCGCCGACGATGCGGACGGGAGCGACATCGGCGTGCACCGCGACGGCGGCTGTGCTCCTCAGCCGGGATGCCTCGGCGAGCACGAGGTCGTCCACGTCGACCTCCACGCGGGCGGGGGCGCGGCGGGCGTCCGCGCGAGCGAGGTAGAGCATGCCGCCGACGAGCCCCTGGAGGCGGGCCGTCTCCGACCGGAGCAGGGGCAGGAGCTCGGCGACGGTGCCGGTGCTGGTGGCCGCGTCGTCCTCGACCAGTTCGAGGGCACCGCTGAGGGCGGTGAGGGGCGAGCGGAGCTCGTGGCTGGCGTCCGCGACGAACCGGAGCTGGGCGTCGCGTGCGGCCTCGAGGCGGGTGAGCATGCCGTTCATGGTGGTGGCGAGGGCGGCGATCTCGTCGGCGGAGTCGGGCACGGGGACGCGATCGGCGAGGCTGGTGGCGCCGATGGTTTCGACGCGGGTGCGGATGTCCTCGACGGGGCGCAACGCGCGCCCCACCACCCACCAGGCCACCCCCGCGACCAGCGCGAGCACGATCGGAAGCGACAACAACAGCACCCCGGCGGTGATCGACACGGTCTCGTGGGGGGGCTCGAGCACCGTGGCGACGAGCACCGTCCAGCGCACGCCGTCGAACACGACCCCCTGCGCGGCGACGATGGGCTGCTGCGCATCGTCAAAGGGGATCCACCAGCCGTCGGCGCCGACGGCCAGCACCTCGTCGGCCATGGGCTGAAGCGTCGAAAGCGGCGTGCTGTCGGAGGTGGTGTAGATGACGTTGCCGTAGGGGTCCAGCAACTGCACGTCGAAGGCGGCGGTCACGTCGGTGCCGTGCACCGAGGCGGGTCCACGGTCGGCGACGGCCCGCGCGACGATGCCGGCCTCGGAGACCACCGAGGCCTGCAGCTGGGTCACGAGCACGCGGTACAGCACGTTGGCGAACACGCCGATCCCTATCAGCAGCGCGAGTCCGACGAGCAGGGCCGCCAGCCCGGTGATGCGCCCGCGAATGCCCCACCGGGGCCGAGCGCGACGTTCGTCCATGGGTGCATCATGCCCCCTCGGGCACCTGGGGCCGAGTCAGGGCTTCACGCTCGATTCGCGACTCCGCTGGTCCCGCGTCACTCAGCTGGTCCCCCGTCACTCCGCTGGTCCCCCGTCACTCCGCTGGTCCCCCGTCACTCCGCTGGTCCCCCGTCACT
>JAKDIK010000103.1 GCA_030450535.1 Propionibacteriaceae bacterium | reverse complement strand
GACGCCGGCAGCCCCACGAGCTCCAGCAGGTGCCGAACGCGCTGCTCCCGCTCGGCCGGCGTCCCAATGCGGTGGACGACGAGCGGATCGAGCAGCTGGTCGCGGACGGGCATGCGGGGGTTGAGCGCCGTCGCCGGATCCTGGAAGACGACCGATACGGCCCGGCCGAGCGTCCGCCGGAAACCGGCGCCGAAGCGCAGCGGCTCGCCCCGGAACAACACCTCGCCCCGGCTCGGCTTCTGCAGCCCCACCAGCACGCGCGCCAGCGTCGACTTGCCGCAGCCCGACTCGCCGACGATCCCGACCGTCTCGCCGCGGCTGACGGTGAAATCGACGTCGTTGACGGCGTGCACCGTGCCCGGCCGGAACAGTCCGCCGGTGCGCGTGGTGTGGATCACATGGACGCCGCGCAACTCCAGCGTCGGGGTCGTGGTGGCGCTCATCGCAGGGCCTCCAGTTCCGGGTGGGCCGCCCAGGCGTGATCGGTGCCGGGCACCGTCACGAGCGGCGGACGGGCGTCCAGGCCGACGTCCGGATGGGACGACCGCGGCGCAAACCGGTCGCCGCGCACGAACTCGCGCGGGCTCGGCACGACGCCGGGCACCTGGTGCAGGCGCCCCGAGCCGGACTCGATCGACAACACCGAGCCCAGCAGACCTCGGGTGTACTCGTGCCGCGGGTCGGTGAGGATGTCGCGGGTCGCGCCCGACTCGACGACCTGCCCGGCGTACATGACGGTGATCCTGTGCGCCACGGACGCCACCAGCGCCAGGTCGTGGCTCACGAACACCATCGCGAATCCCAGCCTCTCGCGCAGCTCGTTGAGCAGGTCGATGACCTGGGCCTGCACGGTGACGTCGAGCGCGGTGGTGGGTTCGTCGGCGATCACCAGCCGCGGGTTGCGGGTGAGCGCCATCGCGATGAGGACGCGCTGCCGCTGCCCGCCCGACAGCTCGTGGGGGTAGGACGCCAGCGTCCGGGCCGGGTCGAGGCCCACCAGCTCGAGCAGGTCGGTGGCGCTGCGCGTCCCGCCGCGGCTCGTCAGCTGCTTGAGCTGAGCCTTGATGAGCATCGACGGGTTGAGCGAGCTGAGCGCGTCCTGGTAGATCATCGCGATCTCGTGACCGCGCAGGGCGTTGTGCTGCCGCGCGTTCAGCCGCAGCAGATCGGTGCCGTCGAACCGGATCGCGCCCGACAGGTGCGCGCTGCGCGGCAGCAGCCCCATGATGGCCATGGAGGTGATCGACTTGCCGCAGCCCGATTCACCGACCAGACCCATCGTCTCACCGGGTCGGACACTGAAGCTGACGTGGTCGACCACGTCCACGTCGCCGTGCTGCTCGGGGAACCGAATGCACAGGTCCTCGACCTCGAGCAGGTTCGGTCCATCCGGCACGGGAGGCAGACGGTCATCGCGGGCGCGCTCGACGGCCGCGAGGGACGCCAGCCGCGTGGTCAGCGGCACCGCGGGTTCGGCCGTGGCGGCGAGCTCCGGCGCGACCGGGGCGGCGCCGCGGGACTCCGCGGCGTCCGCGATCGGCGCCCGGCGGCGTGCCTTGGGCGAGACGAGGGCGTCCGTCATGCCCTCGGAGAGGATATTGAGGCACAGCGTCGTGATCAGGATGGCGAGGCCCGGGAAGAACGTCGCCCACCAGCCGCCGATGAGCAGCAGTTGCTTGCCGTCGGCCAGCACGTTGCCCCAGCTCGGCTCCGGCGGCCGGACGCCGGCGTTGATGAAGCTCAGCGACGCCTCGAACACGATGGCGTCGGCCACGAGCACGGTCGCGAACACCAGGATCGGTGCGAGGCAGTTGCGGGCGACGTGCTTGGCGAGGATCCACCACGTCGCGGCCCCCATGACGCGCGACGCCGCGACATAGTCCTCGCCGAACTGGGCCAGCACGTTGGCGCGCACGACCCGGGTCAGCTGCGGCGTGTACAGGAAGGCGATGGCGAAGACGAGCACCGGCAGCGAGGCGCCGAAGACGGCCACGAACACCGCCGCCAAGGCGATGCCGGGGAAACTCATGATGATGTCGAGGATGCGCATGAGCACCTCGGAGATCCAGCGGTGGGCGGTCGCGGCGACGGAGCCCAGGATCGCCGCCGCGACCAGGGCGACGGCCGTGGCGGCCAGGCCGATGACCAGCGAGCTGCGGGCCCCGTGGACGACGCGGCTGAAGATGTCGCGTCCGATCTGGTCGGTGCCGAAGAAGTGGTCCCCGCTCGGCGGCTGCGCGGGCGTGCCGGTCGCGAGGGGGTTCTGGGCGGCCACGAGCGGCGCGAAGACCGCCATGAGCACGACCACGGCGAGGGCGCCGAGGGCGATCTTGGAGCCGAGCGGCAGGGCACCCAGCCGGAGCCCGGGCTCGGTCAGACGTTCGGTGAGGCGGCGGCGCATGGTCAGACCGTCCTGATCCGGGGATTGACGACGACGTAGAGCAGGTCGACGAGGATGTTGATGACGATGAACGCGATCGCGACCGTCAGCGTCACGCCTTGGACGAGGAACACGTCGTTGCGCGTCACCCCGTCGAGGATGAGCTGGCCCATCGCGCGGATGTTGAAGATGATCTCGATGATGACGGCGCCGCCCATCAGGTAGCCGACGCGCAGGCCCAGCACGGTGATGGGGGTGATGAGTGCGTTGCGCAGCACGTTGCGGGCGATGACGATGCGCTTGGGGATGCCGGCGCCGATGGCCGTCCGCACGTAGTCACGGTCGAGCTCCTCCACCATGGACGTCCGCACGACCCGCGTGAGCGAGCCTGCCACGGGGACGGCCAACGCGATGGCCGGCAGCGAGATGTTGTTGAGCCACACCCCGGGATCCTGGCTGAACGGCACCCACCGTGGAATCACGGCCGGGTAGAGGCCCGCGCCGCCCGGCACCGTCGAGAGCCACTGGATGAGCAGGATCGCCAGCCAGAACGACGGGGTGGCCAGGGCCGCGATCGACAGGATGCGGATGAGCTGGTCGGGCCACCGGTCGCGGTAGAGGGCGGCGACGATGCCGAGTACCAGCGCCAGGACGACGGCGAGCACGAGCCCCACCAGCGTCAACTGCAGCGTGATCGGGAACGCCGTGGCCACGTAGTCCGTCACCGGCACGTTGCCGGCGCTCACGCCCAGGTCGCCGCGCAGCAGGCCACCGAGGAAGGTCACGTACCGCACGAGCAGCGGGTCGTTGAGCCCGTTGCGCTCGCGGTAGGCCTCGATGGCCTCCTGCGACGCCGCCTCGCCCAGCGCGAGCCGGGCGGGATCGGCCGGGGAGAAGGACATCACCAAGAACACCAGCAGGGTCACGCCCAGCACCATGAGGGGCAGCGCGATGAGGCGGCGTCCGATGAGCCGGAGCAGCGTGGTCACGGCGGGCGGTCAGGCGTTCGTGGTGCCGACGTCGACGAAGGACAGCCCGGTCAGCGCGATGGGCTGGAAGTCGACCAGCGTGGCGTCGTCGTACCCCGTCGTCGTCTTGCGGTGGAACAGCGGGTAGAGCGGCACCTCCTCGCTGAGCAGGTCGAAGATCTCGCCCCACGTGGCCTCCTGCTCGGCGCCGGTCTGGCGCGAGCCCTCCTCCAGCAACGTCTGCACCCGGTTGTAGGAGTCGGAGCCCTTCCAGTGCATGCGGGCCTCGGTCCAGGTGTCGCCGGCGTACCACCAGCGCAGGAGCAGGTCGGCGTCCGACCCGAAGACCGAGGGATCGCCGGGCGCGACGAGGACGTCGTACGCGTCCAGGTTCTCGGCGCCCGTGATGGCGTTGTAGGCCTCGGAGCTCTGCCGCTCGTCGAACTCGACGCTCAGGCCGACGGCCTCCAGGGACTCACGGATGATCGGCGTGGCCAACTGCACCCAACCGTGGTTGGTGCACATCATGCGGAACGAGGTGAGACCGGTCTCGGCCAGCAGTTCGCGGGCGCGGTCGGCGTTGAAGGCATAGACGGTGGACGCCTCGTGGTACGACGGGTGCGTCTCCTGCAGGAAGGACGTCGCCGGGGTCGCGTTGCCCTGGTAGGCCGTCTGGACGACCTTGTCCATGTCGATCGCGTACAGGAACGCCTGGCGGTTGCGGACGTCATCGAACGGCGCCCGGCCGTTGTTGAACATCGCGAAGAGCAGGCCGAATCCCTGCTCGGACGCCACGGTGGCGCTGTCCTGAAGGGTCGGGATCGAGAGCTCGGGGACCAGATCCATCGCCTGCACCGAGCCGGACGACAAGGCGTTCATACGCGTCGCGTTGTCGGGCATGATGCTCCACACCATGCGGGCGGCGCGCGCGGGCCGCGTGCCGGTGTAGTCGTCGAAGCGTTCGAAGACGATCTCGCGCGAGGTGGCCGAGTTGTCGGTCATGCGCCACGGGCCGGTGCCGACCGGGTTGGCGTCGAACGCCTCGGCGCCCGCCTCGACGGCCGCGCGCGGCACGATCTTGACGACGGCCAGGCGCTCGGCGACGAGCGAGAAGGGGTAGGCGAGGTTGATCCGGACCGCGTTGTCGCCGGACGCCTCGACCGAGGAGATGAACGTGATGAACTGCCGGTACAGCGAGTTGTTCGCCTCGTCCATGACGCGGTTGAAGCTGAAGACGACATCGTCCGGGGTGACCGGCGTGCCGTCGTGGAACACGGCGCCGTCGCGAAGCGTCGCCTCCCACGTCGTGTCGTCCACCTGCGTGGGAAGGGCGGAGGCCAGCGCCGGGTACACCTCGCGCTCGCCCGAGGGGAGGATCTCGGTGAGGCCCTCCATCGTGTGCCAGTTCGCGGCGAGGGTGAGCGCCGCGGTCGTGGTCATCGGGTCGTAGCCGTTGGTGCCGAGCTCGTAGCTGATGCCGGCGGTGATCGTGCCCTGCTCGTTCGCGGCCGCGGGCCCGGCAGTGCCCTCGGTGCCCGTGCCGGTGGTCTGGCGCTGGGCGGGCGTGGTGCCGCAGGCGGCCAGCGAGCCGGTGAGGGCGGCCGCCGCGCCCATCGCGCCGGCGAGGCGGAGGAAGCCGCGGCGGGTCGTGCCGGGAATGAGGTCGTGGGTCATGATGCTCCTCAAATGTCGGACGTCCGATGTCTGACGTTTGTGCCAGTATAGGGGTACGCGCCATAGAAGGAGGGTCACGAATGGATCACGATCCACTGCCCGGCGGCCGATGGCGCACGACGACGGCCATCAAGCAACTCATCCTCAGCCGAGGGCTTCAGCCGGGCGACCCGATGCCCACGGAGTCCGAGCTGGTGGCGACCACGGGCGTCTCGCGCTCGAAGCTCCGCGAGGCCGTCCGGACGCTGACCGCCCTCGACATCCTCGAGGTGCGCCACGGCACGGGCACGTTCGTCGGGGAGATGTCGATGCGCCCGCTCGTGGAGGGCATGGTGTTCCGGGGCGTGCTCGCGGCAGGCGCCGACACCACGATGCTGCGTGAGGTCGTCGAAGTGCGCACGGGACTCGATCTCGGCCTCGGCCCGCGGATCGTCGAACGCCTCGCCGGCGGCGACGATGCCGAGTTGCGCGCGTGCGTCCGGGCCATGACCCACGCCGCCGCCCGCGGTGTTGGTTTCACCGACGAGGACCGCACCTTCCACCTCACGCTGGGCGAGCGGCTCGGGAACACCCTCTACGGTGAGATCGTCGCCGCCTTCTGGGACATCCACATGAGCGTCGCGCCCCGGCTCGGCCTGGCCGGCGCGCGTGATTTGACCGACACCGCCCTGGCCCACGAGCGCATGCTGGACGCCGCCATCGCCGGCGACCTGGACGCCTACCGCGAGGCGGTCATCGACCACTACGCCCCGATCCGGCGCGTGCTGGCCCAGCACGACAAGACCCCGACCACGAAGCAGACCTGAAGGAGTTCACATGGAGGTCGTCATCTGTCCCGACGCCGAGGAGGTGGCCCGACTCGCCGCGGCCAAGGTGGCACGGGTCGTCCGCGACACCGGCCCCGAGGTGGTGATCGGTGTGGCCACCGGCTCGTCGCCCGTCGCGCTCTACGAAGCGCTCGCCGAGATGGTGGGCGAGGGTGGGCTCGACATGGCGCGCGCGTCGGCGTTCGCCCTCGATGAGTACGTGGGCCTGCCCGTGGGGCATCCCGAGTCCTACGCCGAGGTGATCCGCCGCACGGTGACCGAGCCGCTGGGTATGGACCCGGCCCGGGTGCACGTGCCCCACGGCAGCGCGTCCGACATCGAGGCCGCCGCCGACGAGTACGAGCGGGCCATCGAGGCCGCCGGGGGGGTCGACATCCAGATCCTGGGCGTCGGCTCCAACGGTCACGTCGGATTCAACGAGCCGACAAGCTCGCTGGCGTCCCGCACCCGCATCAAGACCCTCACGGCCCGCACGCGATTCGACAACGCGCGGTTCTTCGCTTCAGCCGATCAGGTGCCGACACACTGCCTCACCCAGGGGCTCGGCACCATCATGGCGGCGCGCCAGGTGCTGCTGGTCGCGCAGGGCGAGGGCAAGGCGGACGCGGTGGCGAAGCTCGTCGAGGGACCCATCACCGCGATGGTGCCGGGCTCGGTGCTGCAGCTCCACCGCTTCGCGACGGTGATCGTGGACGAGGACGCCGCCGCCCGGCTGACCCTCGCCGCCTACTACCGCGAAACCTTCGAGCGCAAGCCCGACTGGCAGCGGTACCTGCGGGGGATCTGATGGCGGGCGGGGCCGGTGACTCCGCGTGGTCGGACGCCCCCCACTCGCTCGCCGCGGCGCGCGTGTTCACCGCGCATGAGGTCTTCGCGCCCGGGGTGGTCTCGATCGTCGACGGGCACGTCGTGGCGGTCGGACCGTGGGACGGCGGGGCCGTGGACGTCGACCTCGGGGACGCGACGCTGGTCCCGGGGTTCGTGGACGTCCACACCCACGGCGGCGCCGGCGCGGAGCTCGCCGACGACCCGGTGACCGCCGCCGCGTACCACCTGCGCCACGGCACCACCAGCATCGTCGCGTCCTTCGTGACGATGCCGACCGCGTCGCTGGCCGGCCGGGTCGCCGCGCTGGTGCCGCACGTGGCGGCGGGAACGATCGCCGGCGTCCACCTCGAGGGTCCGTGGATCGCCGAGGAGTTCCACGGCGCCCACCCCGTCGAACTGCTCTGCGACCCCGATCTGTCCGACCTCGCCCGCATCGTCGAGGCGGGGGAGGGGATCGTGCGGATGGTCACCCTCGCCGTCGAGCGCCCCGGCGGGATGGACGCCGTGCGCTGGTGCGCCCAGCACGGCGTGGTGGCCGCGATCGGGCACACCGCGGCAACGCACGATCAGGCGCTGGCGTCGCTGGCCGCCGGCGTCACGGGCGTGACGCACCTGTTCAACGCCATGCCGGGGCTGCACCACCGGGCGCCCGGGCCCCTTCTTGCGCTGCTGCGCCACGACGCGGTGTGGCTTGAGCTCATCGCCGACGGCGTCCACCTGCATCCGGAGTTGGTCGCGTGGGTGTTCGAGCTGGCCGCGGACCGCGCCGTGCTCATCACGGACGCCCTCGCCGCGGCCGGGATGCCGGACGGACACTTCTCGTCGGGCGCACTGGGGGTCGACGTGCGCGACGGCAAGGCGCTGGTCGTCGGCACGAGCACCATCGCGGGCAGCACGCTGGTGCTCGCGGAGGCGGTCCGCAACGTGATCGGCTGGGGGGTGCCGTGGACCGATGCCGTGCGGGCGGCCACCCTGCACCCGGCCCGGTATCTCGACCTGGCCGGGGTCGGCGAGCTGGTGCCGGGCGCCCGCGCGGACGCCGTGGCGCTGGCGTCCGACTGGAGCGTGAGCGGGGTCTGGAAGGGCGGAATCCGGCAGGCCTCGGTCTGACCCCGAGGACGTCAGCGGGTGCGCCCGGCCACGATGGCGGGTAGGGCCTGTTCGATGGGATCACGGACGACGGCGTCGGCCCACCGGTCGTAGGGGGTGGGCTCGGCGTTGACGATCACCAGGCGCGCCCCGAGGTTGACCGCGTGCGGGACGAGGCCTGCGACGGGGTGCACCTGGAGCGAGGTGCCGATGGCCCAGACGAGGTCGCACGTCTCGGCGAGGTGGACGCTGGCGTCCAGGACCTCGGGGTCGAGCATCTCCTCGAACAGGATCACCGTCGCCCGCGTGATCCCGCCGCAGCGGGGGCAGCGCGGGTCGGCGTCCCCGGCCTCGACGCGGGCGAGCATCTCGGTCATGGGGCCGGTGGCGGCGCAGTCCTCGCAGCGCCAGGTGCGGGCGTTCCCGTGGATCTCGTGGACGAGGTCTGGGGAGTTGCCGGCGACCAGGTGCAGCCCGGCCGGGTTCTGGGGGTCTATGCCGCCGCGGCGCCCCTGGCGCTCC
>JAKDIK010000349.1 GCA_030450535.1 Propionibacteriaceae bacterium | reverse complement strand
CGACATCCGCGCCCTCGGGCAGGGTGATCTCGGTGGTGAGGCGGACGCGGGCGTCCCCCAGGCTGAACGACCAGAATCCGAGGTCGATGGCAATGCCCCGCCGGCCGGCCGCCTCGGTGAGCAGCGGCGGCACGTCGACGCGGATCTCCTCCCCCTCGACCGTCATCGTCACCGGCGTGAGATCGACCTCGTCGCAGCTCGTCACCTCGACCGTGGCGACGTCGACCGCCTCGTAGTGAATGACGACATTGCCGTGGGCGGTGATCCGCAGCGTCGTGGCGGCGCTGGCGGGAAAGCTCCGGCGCAGTTCGGTGGTGATCATGGTGCACTCCTTCCTGGTGGGCCGGTCAGGCCCAACCCGTGATGCGGTGTCCGGACCGGGCGCCGGGTTGGTTCGTGGGGGTGCGGGTGAGGGTCGTCCTCACGGCCGCGACCAGCCAGGCGTTCAGCGATTGCCCGGACGCCTCCGCCGCCGCGTCCGCACGAGCCTTGACGCCCTCGGGCAGCCGCAGGGTGATGCGCGCGGTACCGGCGTCGTCGGGCTCGGCAACGACGACGGTGGGCTCGGCGCTCTCGGGCACAGCGCGGCGCTGCACGTGCCACACCGGCTCGGCGCCGGCCATCCGAACCTCGACGAGGTCACCGTCGAGCTTGGAGCTGACCGAGGCGGCGGCGTCCGAGAGCGCCTCGATGATCCGCAGCCGCAGCGCCGGCTCCAGGGCGGCGATGAGCCGCTCCGCCACGTCGCGCGTGTCGGTATCGGCGAGGGCCGTGGCCCTGGCAAGGTCCTCCCGCACGCCGTTCAGGTAGGGATTGAGATCCATGACGCCATCATGACACCATATATGGTGTCATGCAAGATCCTAATGACGCCATTCTGACGCCCCTGCCCCCAAGGGGGTGCACGGTAGGTTGGACGCCATGGCCACCGCCCTTGTGACCGGCGCGACCGCCGGAATCGGCGCCGCGTTCGCGCGCCAGCTCGCCGCACGCGGCGACGACCTCGTCCTCGTCGCCCGCGACGCCGAGCGCCTCGCGACCACCGCCGAACAGCTCGGCCGCGCCCACGGCGTCCGCGTCGAGACCCTCACCGCCGACCTCGCGGACGCCGACGACCGCCATCGCGTCGCCGAGCGGGTCGCGTCCGCCGAGCAGCCGATCGACCTGCTCGTCAACAACGCCGGCTTCGGCCCGACCGCCTCGCTGCTCGACGACCTCGGCGAGCACGACCGTCTCTGGGCCGTCATGGGCGAGTCGGTCATCGTGCTCTCCAACGCCGCCGCCCGGGCGATGCGCGCACGCGGTCACGGCCGCATCCTCAACGTCGCCTCGCTCTCGGCCTGGATCACCCAGGGCGAGTACTCCGCGGTCAAGAGCTACGTGAAGCTCTACACCGAGGCGCTGGCCGGCGAGCTGCGCGGCACCGGCGTCACCGCGACCGCCCTGTGCCCCGGCTGGGTGCGCACCGAGTTCCACTCCCGGGCCGAGATCCAGACCAGCGCCATCCCGGCGGCCCTCTGGGTGGACGCCGACCGCTGCGTCCGCGAGGCGCTCGCGCACGCGGACGCCGGACGCGTCATCTCGCTTCCCACGAAGCGGTGGAAGGCCCAGGCGATTGCCCTGCAGCTCGCGCCGCGTCCGCTCGTCCGCGCCGTGTCGAGCGCTCTGGGCCGCAGCAGGACCCGATCGAACCACTGATGCCGTGCGCCGGAATGCGCGTGTGGTGCAGAATGGGCCGGTGACGAGGGGAGGGGTCGCACATGGCTGAGGCGGACGATCTGGGCAAGTATTCGGCGACTCCCCAAGCCGTCGCCCGCTTCGTGGCCCAGCAGTTCGTGATGAAGCCGTACGTGTGGTCGGCCGTCAGCGTCAACGTCCACGGCGAGCGGAACCTCGACGACCTGCAGGCCCCGTTCATCGTGATCGCGAACCACTCCAGCCACGTCGACACCACGGTCATCTTCGGTGCGCTCCCCCGGCGGCTCTCGCGCAACCTCGCCGCCGGCGCGGCCGCCGACTATTTCTTCAAGCAAAAGATCCGCTCGCTGCCCACGCGCCTGTTCTTCAACACCTACCCCATCGATCGCGGCGGCATGCGCGCCCACCAGGGCATGAGCGGGCGACTGTTGGACGAGGGCGTCCCGATCCTCATCTACCCCGAGGGCACCCGCAGCCGCACCGGCGCGATGGCGAAGTTCAAGAACGGTCCCGCGGCGCTGGGCATCCGCCACGGGGTGCCGATGCTGCCGATCGCGCTCGTGGGGGCGTACGCGGCGATGCCGTATGGCCAGAACCTGCCGGTGCCCGGACGGCCGCCGGTGCACATCGTGTTCGGCAATCCGCAGCGGCCGCTGCCCGGGGAGTCCGCGCCGCGCTACACCGAACGGCTCTACAACAAGGTGGTCGAACTGCACGACACCACCGCCCGCGCCTACGGGATGCCGACCCAGGCCGACTTTCAGCGCGCGGTCGCGCTGCGCGAGGCGGCGAAGAAGAACATCGAGTTGCCGCCGATGCCGCCCGAGGGTCCCGAGCCGCCTGAGGTACCACCGGAGAAGACCCAGCACCTCTGAGGTGGAGACGCCGGGCACCGCCCTCCGGCCACCCCGGGCCACGCCGACCACACCGCTTGCCTAGCCCAACGTGCACTGACCTAGCGCTCCAACGCTAGGTCAGCGCACGTTGGGCTAGGTAAGCAGGCCGGGGCCGGGAGCTGATGAGCCGGGGGCCGTGGGCGCGGGGCCGTGG
>JAKDIK010000348.1 GCA_030450535.1 Propionibacteriaceae bacterium | reverse complement strand
GACCGCCGAGAATTCCCCGGCCAGCCCGACCGCGCCGGCCGGCACGGCGGTGCGCGGGGTGGCGCGGCGGGGGACGTCGAGGGCGTGGTGCTCGCCGACGCAGTAGGTGAAGCCGGGGGCGAAGCCGCCGAACGCGGCCGTCCAGGTCTGGCCCGTATGGGCCGCGATCACGGCCTCGACGCTGAGCCCGGTGAGGTTCGCGACGGCCTCGAGATCCGCGCCGTCGTAGAGCACGCGGACCTCGACGAGGGTCTCGTCGCGCTGGGGTGCGGCGGAGAGGTCGAGTGTGTCGACCAGCGCGCGAGCCGTGGCGGCGGCGTCCGCATCGGTGCAGCTCACGAGCACCGTGCGCGCGGCGGCGACCACGTCGATGACACCGGCGGGACGCGCGGCGAGCAGCGCCGCGTGCAGGGCGAGGACCGCACCGAGCGAGTCGACCTCGACCAGGAGGGCGCGCGACCCGACGGCGAGAACTCTCATGCGAACGACCTCAGCTCGACGCCGGCCGCCACCAGCGCGGCCCGGACGGCGCGCGCGATGGCGACCGCGCCGGCCGTGTCGCCATGGACGCAGACGCTCTCGGCGGCCAGCCGCACCGGCGTGCCGTCGACGGCCTCCACCACGCCGTCGGTCACGAGGCGGACGACCCGGGCGGCGATGATGCCGGGATCGTGCAGGACGCTGCCCGGCTCGCGTCGGCTGACCAGCGTGCCGGCGGGGGTGTAGGCGCGGTCGGCGAAGGCCTCGATCACGGGCCGCAGTCCGCGCCGGACGGCGGCCCGCTCGATCGCCGAACCCGGCAGGCAGAGGATCGGCAGTCCGGGCCGCACCTCGGCCAACGCCGCGGCCACGGCGTCCGCCTGTCGCTCGTGGTGGACGATCGCGTTGTAGAGCGCTCCGTGCGGCTTGGCGTAGGCGACGGTCGTGCCGGCGGCTCGCGCCAGAGCCTCGAGCGCACCGAACTGGTAGATGACGGCCTGGGTGAGGTCGGCGGGGGAGACGTCGACGAAGACGCGGCCGAAGTTGGCCAGATCGCGATACGAGACGTGCGCGCCGATCACCACGTCGTCCTCGGCGGCCGCGGAGATCGTGGTGCGCATCACCGACGGGTCGCCGGCGTGGAACCCGCACGCGACCGAGGCGCTCGTGACCACCTTCATCATCGCGGCGTCGTCGCCCATCACCCAGCTCGAGAACGACTCACCGGAGTCGGCGTTCAGATCGATCCGCATGGCTTCCCTTCCCGGGTCCTTGCCGGTCACGCTAGACGATTGCTCCACCCCGGGGGCGCTGGCTCGGCGGGCGTCGGCCATGTGCCAGCATGGGCCCATGCCGGACTCCGCTCGCCCCGCCACGTCACCGCGGGACGCCCGCGCCGCCGCCGCGGAGACCTCGGTTCGTGGCCGGCACCTGCGCCGCCTGTGGGCGTGGCCACCGGCGCGGCTCGGGGTGATCACGGCGCCGGCTCCGACGCGCCACCGGCTCTTCGTCGACTACAACTTCTGGTGGCAGGCCCACCTGCTCGACTGCCTCGTCGACGCCCAGCTCCGCCAGCCCGACGTGGACCGCCGTCGCCTCATCGCCCACCTACCCCGCGGCCTCTTCGTGCGCAACCGGTTCAGCGTCATCAACGAGTACTTCGACGACATCGCCTGGCTCGGGCTCGCCCTGGGCCGTGCTCGCGACGAGGCCGGGGTGCGGCTCGGCTGGCGCGACGCCCAGATCGCCAAGGTGCTCTTCGACCGCTGGTACGACGACGCCGCGGGCGGCGGCATCCCCTGGCGGGTGGGCGACGAATTCCGCAACGTGCCCGCCAACGGCTCGATGGCGATCCTCATGGCCCGCTTCGGACGCCGGCGCCGCGCCCTCGCGGCGGTCGAGTGGATGTACGAGCGCCTGTTCGACCCCGACACCGGCATGTTCGCCGACGGCATCCGTCCCGGGGGCGTGGACGGCCGACTGTTCACCTACAACCAGGGGCTCGTGCTCGGAGCGCTCCTCGAGCTGGTCGCGGCCGGCCATGAGCCGTCGCGCGAGCGCCTCCACGCGCTCGTGGCGACCATCGAGCGCCACTGCGCGGTGGAGGGCGTGCTCAACGGTTGCGGCGGCGGGGACGGGGGACTGTTCGCCGCGATCACCGCCCGCTACCTCACCCAGGTGGCCCTCCGTCTGCCGGGCGTCGGTGCCGCCGACGAGGCGGCCCGCGCCACGGCCGCCCGGCTCGTGCAGGTCTCGGCGGACGCCGCCTGGCGCCACCGCGCCGAGCGCGACGGCGAGGTCTGGTTCGGCCCTGACTGGCGCTTCCCCGCCGTCATCCCGGGCTCCGAAGGCGTCGCCGCCAACGCCGGCGATCGGTCCTCCGTGCCCCCCGAACGCGACCTGTCGGTGCAGCTCGGCGGCTGGATGATCCTCGAGCTCGCCGCCCGTCTCGACCGCCTCGACCCGCGATCGCCAAGCCCCGAGCGCGGTGACAGGATGAGCCCGTGACCCTCGTCCTGCACCGGTTCAGCGTCAAACCCCACCATCTGGACGCCTGGCGTGCGGCCTGGCCCGACGAGGTCGCCCTGCGCCGGCGCCACGGCTTCACGTGGCATCGCGCCTTCGCCGAGACCCACGCCGAACCCAAGGTGACGTGGCTTTATGCCCACGACGACCCGGCCGCGGGTGAGGCGTCCCTGCGCGCCGATCCCGAGTATGCCGCCTTCGTTGAGCACCTGCGCCCCCACGTGTTTCGCAACGTGCTCGTGCGACCCGTGCG
>JAKDIK010000347.1 GCA_030450535.1 Propionibacteriaceae bacterium | reverse complement strand
CACCGAGCCGATCACCCGTGCCCCGCCGGCGCGCGCGAGCAGCGCGGCCAGCCGGCCGACCCCGCCGAGCGCGCCCTGCACCAGCACCGTCCGCCCCGTGACCGGGCCGTCGGCGAACATGCACCGGTGCGCCGTGATGCCCGGGATGCCGAGGCACGCACCCACCTCCAGCGAGGCGTCGCCGGGCAGGACGACCGCCTGCGCGTCGGGCACGCACACGAACTCGGCGGCCGTCCCGAACGCGCGGTACGACTGCGCGCCCCAGACCCACACGCGCTCGCCGACGCGGCCCGACGCGACGCCCGCGCCCACGGCGTCCACCACCCCCGCACCGTCGGAGTGCGGAATGACGAGGGGGAACGGCAGCCCGAGCCCCTGCCAGTCCTCACGCTTCTTCGTGTCACCGGGATTGATCCCCGAGAATGCCAGCCGGACGCGCACCTCACCGGGGGCGGGCGTGGGATCGGGGCGCTCGCCGACGGTGAGCACCTCGGACGCCGTCCCCCCGCGGGTGTACCACGCAGCCCTCAAGCTCGCCTCCTGATTCGTCGTCGCGGTTCGATCACACCATCACCCCGTTTTGGACCCGAGGAAATGGTGCCATGGCGCCACTCTCTCAGGTCCAAATCAGGCTCGGGTCCAAATCAGGCTCGGGTCCAAACCAGGCTCGGGGCGCCGTCAGCCCGCCGGACGCGCCGCGAAGTCGGCCACCGACGTCGCCGGACGTCCCAGGATCGCCGCCACGTCGCCCGTCACGTCGGCCAGCGCCCCGGACGCCACCGCGGTGTACGTCGACACCCAGGCCTCGTACTGCCACTCCGGCTCGCCCGGCCAACCGGCCCGGCGGGAGGCGTAGGCGTCCTCGACGGTTTCGTCCTCGAACCGGTAGTGCGTGCCCCGCGCGGCGTTGATGGCCTCCAGCGCGTCGGCGAACGTCAGCGACTCGGGCCCGGTCAGCGTGTACACCCGGTTCGCGTGCGCCTCCGGATCAGCCAGCACGGACGCCGCCACCTCGGCCACATCGGCGCGGACGACGAACGCGCACCGCCCGGTGCCGGCCGGCCCCCGCACCACCCCGGAGCCGTCGGCGAACAACGGCAGCACGTCGGTGTAGAAGTTGTCCCGCAGAAACGTGAACGTCAGCCCCGCCTCACGGATCGCCTCCTCGGTGTGGAAATGATCCCGCCCCAACGTGAACGTCGCGTCCGGGGCCGCGGCCGCGAACGAGGTGTAGACGAGGTGCCGGATGCCCGCGTCCGCGGCAGCGGCGACGAAGGTCCGGTGGTCGGCCAACCGCGTCGCCGACTCACCGGCCGACACCATCAGCGCCACCTCGACCCCCGAGAGGGCGGCGCGTACGGCGTCCGCATCGGCGAACGTCGCCTGCGCCACCTCAGCGCCGGGCATCTCCGGGGCGCGGGCGGGGTTGCGCACGACCAGGCGCAGCGGCAGTCCGGTGTCCGCGAGCAGCCGCGCGACGCGCCCGCCGAGTTGGCCGGTGGCCCCGGTGATGGCGATCGGGTCAGTCATGATGCATCCTCTCTGGCGGCGATGACCGCCGCGGCCTGGCCGGCCGCCCATTGCACGAGCGCCGTCGCGGCCGGTAGCGCCGACCGGCCGATGAATGTGAGTTCATAATCCACCTGCCGCAGCCGGTCGGCGACCTGGCGACGTTCCACCAGGCCGTCCGCGACGAGCGCGCGCAGGGTCGCGGTCAGCATCTTCGGGCTGATCCCGTCGACGCGCTCCCGCAGTGCCCCGAACCGCGCCTGCCCGTCGCCGAGGGCGACGAGCACGAGCACGGCCCACCGGTCCGCGACGGTGTCGAGCACCGTGCGCGAGGGGCATGACCGGCTGAACGGGTCGAACGCAGGGCTCACGCGAGTCCCTTGTCCGCCAACCATTCCGAGGCGATGTCGGCGCTGCGGCGCTGCTCGTTCACGCTCTGGGCGTTGAGTTCCTGCAGGTCGGTGGCGCTCAGCTCGGCGTTCACCCGATCCAGGACGGCGTCCGCCTCGGCGTCCACCCGCGACGAGACCAGCGGCAGCACATTCTGCGGCAGGATCATGTTCTCCGGGTCGGCGAGCACGACCAGATCGTTGGCGGCGATCGCGGGATCGGCGGTGTAGAGGTCGGCGATCTGCGTCGTGCCGTCGAGCAGTGCCCGCAGCGTGAGGGGGCCGCCGGAATCCTCCACGGAAGTGAGCGTGACGCTCACGCCGTAGGTCTCCTGGACGCCGGCCGGCCCGTACGGCCGCGCCTCGAATTCGCTGTTCGCCGCGATCCGCAGGCCGTCGATGCCGGCCAGGTCGCCGATCGAGGTGAGGTTGTGCTCGTCGGCGAACGCGCGGGTGACGGTGTAGGAGTCCTGGTCGGACGCCTCCGCGGGGGTCAGCACGCGCAGCCCGTCGGGCAGGCTGTCACCCAGGGCGGCCACGATGGACGCCGTGTCCGTCACCTGCGCCGACGCGTCGTAGTACTGCAGCAGGTTGCCGCCGTACTCGGGCATCACGTCGAGGTCTCCGGCCTCGAGTTCGGGGATGTACACCTCGCGCTGCCCGATCTGGTACTGGCGGTCGACGGTACGGCCGGCGCCCTCGAGGGCCTGGGCGTAGATCTCGGCGATGATCTCGTTGCTGTAGTAGGCCTGCGAGCCGACGACCAACGTCGTGTCGCCGGAGGCGGCCGTGTCGCCCGGGGTGGCGGGCGAGCCGGTCATCGGATCGGGGGCGGTGCAGGCCGCGAGGCCGCCGACGGCCG
>JAKDIK010000102.1 GCA_030450535.1 Propionibacteriaceae bacterium | reverse complement strand
CGCCGGCGTCCGGTTCACCGCCGTGGCCGCCCCGGGCCACACCCCCGGCAGCGTGCTGTGGCGCCTCGCCCTTCCCGAGCCGTTCGCGCAGGCGCCCGAGCTGACCGAGCTCGTGTTCACCGGCGACGTGGTCTTCGCCGGCTCGATCGGGCGCACCGACCTACCCGGCGGCGACCAACAGACGATGCTCGCCACGCTGGCCGACGTCGTGCTCGCTCTGCCGGACGCCGCCGCGCTGCTGCCCGGCCACGGCCCCGAGACGACGATGGCCCACGAACGCGCCACCAGCCCCTACCTGCACGACGACTACCTGAGGTGACCATGCGACCCAAGCCGCTGTCCGGCTTCCCCGAGTTCCTGCCGTCCGGGCGCATCGTGGAGCAGGCGGTGCTCGACTCGCTGCGCGGCTCCTTCGAGCTGCATGGCTTCGCCTCGATCGAGACCCGCGCCGTCGAGACCATCGAGCAGCTCACCCGCAAGGGCGAGATCGACAAGGAGGTCTATGTCGTGCGGCGCATCCACGCCGCAGAATCCGACGCCGACGAGCTGGGTCTGCACTTCGACCTCACGGTGCCCTTTGCCCGGTATGTGCTCGAGAACGCCGGCCACCTGGCGTTCCCGTTCCGGCGGTACCAGATCCAGAAGGTCTGGCGCGGGGAGCGCCCGCAGGAGGGCCGCTACCGCGAATTCGTGCAGGCCGACATCGACATCGTGGGGGAGAACGCGCTCGCGGCGCACCACGACGTCGAGGTCGCGCTCGTCATGCTGGAGGCACTGGAGGCCCTGCACACCCGCTTCGGCGTGCCGCCGGTGGTCATGCACGTCAACAACCGCCTACTCGCCGAGGGGTTCTACCGCGGCCTGGGCGTCAGCGATCCCATGGCCGTCCTGCAGCGCGTGGACAAGCTCGACAAGATCGGTCCGGACGCCGTCCGTGGCCTGCTCGTCGACGAGCTCGGGCTGGACGCCGACGCCGCCGGGAAGTGCCTGGAGCTGGCCACCATCAGCGCCCCGGACACGTCCTTCGTCGAGCGCGTCCGCGCTCTCGGCGTCGAGCACCCGCTGCTGACCCAGGGGCTGGCGGCGCTCGCCGAGGTGGTGCGCGCCGCGGCGTCCGCCGTGCCGGGCCGACTCGTTGCCGATCTCAAGATCGCCCGCGGGCTCGATTACTACACCGGCACCGTGTACGAGACAGAGATGGCCGGCTTCGAGCACCTCGGCTCCATCTGCTCGGGCGGACGCTACGACGCGCTGGCCTCCGACGGCAAGCGGACCTTCCCCGGCGTCGGCATCTCCGTGGGCGTGACGCGCATCCTCGCCCCGCTCATCGCCCGGGGCGAGTTGGTGGCGTCCCGCTCGGTGCCCACGGCCGTCCTCGTGGCGGTCGACTCCGAGGCGACCCGTTCGGACGCCCTCGCCACGGCCGCGCGCCTGCGGGCCCGTGGCATCCCGACCGAGGTGGCCCCGAAGGCGGACAGGTTCGGCAAGCAGATCCGCTACGCCGACCGCCGGGGGATCCCGTTCGTGTGGTTCGCCGACGGCTCGGTCAAGGACATTCGCTCCGGCGAGCAGGTGCCCGCGGACGCCGACGCGTGGACGCCGCCCGCCTCCGATCTGCGCCCGGGTGTGGCCCGGGTCTGAAGGTCCGGCTGAGCCTTACCGCCGCGCCCCGGGAATCGGGCGGACGAATAGCGCCAAATGCCTGTCCAGCGATGGACAGCTGTGGCACGCTTCCCCTGCAGCGTCGGGACAGTGCCCGTCCGGCGTCCGCCCCGAAACACCCCTGGCAGAGAGGAGGCTCTCGATGACCGCGAATGTGATCGTGGTGGTCGAGCGCAAGCTGGACTACCCGAGGCCCCGCGTCTTTCGCGCGTGGACCGCTCCCGAAGAGATGGCGCAGTGGCGTGGCAGCCCCGGCTGGCACGTCGAGGCCGAGACGGTGACGTCCGATCTGAAGCTCGGCGGACGCCACCACCACGTCAAGGTGGTCGACAACGATCCGAGCGTCCGCGTCACGACCGACGCGGTGTTCACCGAATACTTCGAACCGGACGTGTTCGTCGCCAAGCAGCGGATCACCGGCGACGAGGGCATCGACCCCAATGCGCCGCTGGAGCTGCGGGTGGAGTTCAGCCCGCAGGGCAAGGGGGCGACGCTGGTCCGGATCATTCAGGGCCCCTACGACCCCGCCGTGGCGCAGTACCACGCCGAGGGATGGGAGGCCGAACTCGGCCGCCTGGAGGAATATCTCGCGAGGGAGGGCGTCCGATGACCGCGAACACCACGGTGGTGCGCACCAAGCCGCTGATGAACATGAAGCAGATCCTGCTCATGAACCTCGGCTTCTTCGGCATCCAGTACAGCTTCGGCATGCAGCAGACCGCCGTCACGCCGATCTACAGCTTCCTCGGCGCGAACCCGCACGATCTGCCGATCCTCAACCTCGCCGGTCCCATCACGGGTCTGCTCGTGCAGCCGGTCATCGGCGCCTGGTCCGACCGCGTGTGGAGCGAGTAAGTGGGGGCGTCGCAAGGCCTTCTTCCTGGTGGGGGCCACCGGGTGTGCGATCGGGCTGTTCCTCTTCCCGTTCGTCGCCGCCGTCTGGATGGCCGTCCTGTTGCTGTGGTTGCTCGACATCAGCAACAACACGGCCATGGAGCCCTACCGCGCGTTCATCGCCGACCGGCTGCCGCCCTCCCAGGTGGGCAAGGGCTTCCTCGCCCAGTCGTTCTTCACCGGCCTCGGCATCACGCTGGCCAACGTGTCGCTGTTCGTGTTCCAGTCCCTGATCGTCGGCGGCACGGCGGCTGGCATCCCCTATTGGGTGTTCGGCTCGTTCATGCTCGGCTCGGTGTTCTCGATCGGCACCGTGCTCGTGTCGGTCATCAGCACTCCCGAGTTGCCGCCGACCCCGTCGGAGATGGCCGAGCTCCAGCGCAAGAAGGAAGCCGGGAATGCCGCCGTCTCCACCTTCAAGGAGATCTGGGAGGCCATCGTCGAGATGCCCGTCCAACTCCGCAAGCTGGCACTGGTCTACCTGTTCCAGTGGTACGCCATGAACTGCTATTGGCAATACGTCGCCCTCACCGTCTCCGATTCGGTGTTCGGCAGCACGGACACGCACTCGCCCGAATACGCTGAGGCCGTCGGGTGGACGGGCCTTGTCAACGGCGCCTACAACATCGTGACGGCCTGCGTCGCCTTCGCGCTCGTCGCGCTCGCGCGCCGCTTCGGGGCCAAGTACGTGCACATGGCGGCGCTTTTGTGCGCGACGGTCGGGCTGCTGATCTTCCCCCACATCACCGACCGGTACCTATTGTTCCTGCCGATCATCGGCCTGGGCATCGCGTGGGCGTCCATCATGGGCGTGCCGTACATCATGGCCGTCCGCATGGTGCCGTCGTCGCGCTACGGCGTGTACATGGGCGTCATCAACATGATGATCGTCATCCCCATGCTCATTCAGACCCTCACCTTCGGTGCCGTCTACAACCTGCTCGGTGGCGTCCCCGGGAACGCGATCATGTTCGCCGGTGTGCTGCTCGGGCTCGCCGCGATCGCCATGCTCTGGATCAAGGAGCCGCCGATCGTCAAGGACATGGACGAGGTCTTGGTGACGGTTCCCGATTCGCTCGCGCGGGAGGCGTGAACCATGCCCATCATGACGCACTACCGACGCATCGTCGTCGGCACCGACGGCTCGCCCCTGGCAGGCCCAACCATTGCCCGAGCAGCGGTGCTCGCCGCCGATTCGGACGCCGAACTGGTGCTCGTCTGCGCCTACTCGGCGCTGTCGCAGCGCGACGAGGCGCGGACGTCCGCCACGACCGCGGAGCCCCTGCGGGGTCCGGTGCTCGGACGCCAGGCCGCGACGCTGGCCCTGGAGTCGGGGGCGGCGCTCGCGCAGGGGCTCGGGGCGCGGGTGGCGCCACCGCTGCTGGTGGAGGCCGAGCCCGCGACCGCGCTGGTCCGGACCGCTGAGGTGCAGGACGCCAACCTGATCGTCATCGGAGCGGTGCGCGATCGCAGCATCGCGAACCGGCTGCTGGGCGACGTCGCCACCGACGTCGTCCGCAACGCCCGGTGCGACGTCCTGATCGTCCGGCCGCCCGAGGAGTTGGGAGAGCCCCAGGAGTTCGAGGTGCCCGCCGACGACGTGTGAGGTCTGGCGCCGGCGTCCAGCCCCCACGCGCTCGCACGCGGAGGCGTCCGGCCCCCACGCGCTCGCACGCGGAGGCGTCCGGCTCCCCCACATGGCCGACACACAACATACAGACGACAGAGGCGGGTCAGGACGCCCGTCCACCGTCAGGAAGTTGAGTGTCGGCGAGGGTGAGGGCGAGGGCGGACGCCGGCGCCGGGCCCCAGCACGACCACTCAGCCGCCGAGCACCCGCGCCACCGCCTGCCAGACCTGGTACACCCCGAGGATCACGAACAGCAGAGCGGTGATGCCGAGCAGCACGTTCTGCACCACGTTGTTGCGCCACGCGGCGGGGATGCGGCGTCCGTTGAGCAACCCGAGATTCGTCAGCGCCATGAACGGCATGAACAGGGCGCCGAGCACGCCGTACACCAGGATCAGGAGGATTGGCTGGTCGAGGAACAGCAGCACCATCGGCGGGAACGTGAGCCACAACAGATACCACTTGAAGTAGCGTCCGCCCACGCGGGTATCAGGGTGGTCGGCGTCCAGGCCGCGCATCTTGCCGACGAAGTCGGCGAACATCAGGGAGACGCCGTTCCACACGCCGATGAGCGATGAGAAGGCCGCAGCCCAGAAGCCCAGCAGGAAGGCCTTGCCGATCATCGGTCCGTAGCGGGCCTCGAGGACGCCATCCAGGTCGAGCAGACCGCGGTCACCTGCGCTGAGCGTGACGCCCGCGGCGCGGACGACCTCGGCGCCCACGATCAGCATCGAGATCACGAAGATGCCGGTCATGACGTAGGCCATGGTGTTGTCCATGCGCATGACGCGCATCCACTTGGGCGTGTACCAGCCCTTCTCACGCAACCAATACCCGTAGGCGGCGAGAGTGATGGTGCCGCCGACGCCGCCGGCGAGCGCCAGCGTGTAGAACATGCCGTCCTCGGGGATCGACGGGACGAGGCCCGTCGCCATCTCGGGTACGTTCGGCAGCGCGATGATGGCGAGGATGACGACCGTGACGAACATGAGCCCCACCAGCGCCGCGGTGATCTTCTCGAAGATGGCGTAGCGGTTGAACCACACGAGTGCAAAGCCGAGCAGGCCCATGATCACCGCCCACACGATGAGGGGGACCGCAGGGAACAGGGCCGCCAACGGCAGCGCCGAGGACGACATGGCCGCCGCCCCGTACACGAATCCCCAGATGACGATGTAGGGCGCGAAGTACCACGTCGTCCAGGGCCCCAGGCTGCGCCAGCCATCGAAGATTGTGTAACCGGTCGCCAGCGTGTAGCGGCCCGCGCCCTCGACGAGGACGATCTTCATGATGACGCCGAGGATGACCGCCCAGAGCAGCAGGTAGCCGTAGCGGGAGCCGGCGGCCAGAGTGGCGACCATGTCGGGCGCACCGACGCCGGTGGCGGCGACGACGAGGCCGGGTCCGATCAGGTTCCACCGGGCGGCACGCCCGCCGTCGTCGTCGACGCGTTCGTGGTGGCCGGCCCTGCGGCCGTCGGCGGTGGGATCGGGTGCGGCACTGCTCATGGTCACTCCTTCTGCGATGGGCCCAACGGGCGGGGTGCCTGAGCGCAAGCTAGCGCCGCCCGGCGGGGCTTGTCGCGGAGGCCCGCCGGTCCCCCCGCCAAACGCGGTCCTGCCGTGGTGACACTCAACCTTCTGACGGCAGCGGCGGTCTCCGATGCCTCCCTACCGTCAGGAAGTTGAGTGTCGGCGCGGGAGGGAGGCGGGCTAGGATGGCGCGCGTTGCGCCCGCACCGTCTCTGCGGGGCTGAGAAAGGAACACCGTCATGTTGCGAACCCACGACGCGGGCACCCTGCGCGCCACCGACGTCGGCCAGACCGTTACCCTCGCCGGCTGGGTGGGCCGGCGCCGCGACCATGGCGGCGTCGCCTTCATCGACCTGCGGGACGCCTCGGGCGTCGCCCAGGTGGTGGTCCGGGACGAGATTCTCGAATCCTCCGGTGCGCACGACCTGCGCAACGAGTTCTGCATCCGGGTGAGCGGCGTCGTCGAGACGCGGCCCGAGGGCAACGCCAACCCCGACCTGCCGACCGGCGAGATCGAGGTGGCCATCAGTGACCTCGAGGTGCTCAACGCGTCCGCACCGCTGCCGTTCCAGATCGACGAGCGCGTCACCGTCGGCGAGGAGGCGCGGCTGAAGTACCGGTACCTGGACCTGCGGCGTCCGGCCCCCGCGGCCGCGATCCGGCTGCGGTCGCGGGTGAACGCCGCCGCCCGCCGCGTGCTCGGCGAGCGCGACTTCGTCGAGATCGAGACGCCCACGATGACCCGCTCGACGCCCGAGGGCGCGCGGGACTTCATCGTGCCCGCGCGGCTGGCGCCGGGGAGCTGGTACGCCCTGCCGCAGAGCCCGCAGTTGTTCAAGCAGCTGCTCATGGTCGCCGGCATGGAGCGCTACTACCAGATCGCTCGCTGCTATCGCGACGAGGATTTCCGCGCCGACCGGCAGCCCGAGTTCACCCAGCTCGACATCGAGATGAGCTTCGTCGAGCAGGACGACGTCATCGAGCTCGGCGAGGAGCTCGCCCGGGAGATCTGGTCGCTCATCGGCGTCGAGGTACCCACGCCGCTGCCGCGCCTCACCTTCGCCGACGCGATGAACCGTTACGGCTCCGACAAGCCCGACCTGCGCTTCCACATCGAACTGACCGAGCTGACCGACTACTTCGCCGACACGCCGTTCCGGGTGTTTCAGGCACCGTACGTGGGTGCCGTCGTCATGCCGGGCGGCGGCTCCCAGCCGCGCCGCACCTTCGACGCCTGGCAGGAATGGGCCAAGCAGCGGGGCGCCCGCGGGCTCGCGTACGTCACCGTCGGTGACGATGGCACGCTCGGCGGCCCGGTCGCCAAGAACATCACCGACGCCGAGCGCGGCGGTCTCGCCGCCGCCACCGGTGCGCAGCCCGGCGACTGCATCTTCTTTGCGGCGGGGGCGCGGACGGCGTCGCAGAATCTGCTGGGCGCCGCGCGCAACGAGATCGCGGAGCGGTGCGGGCTGATCGAACCCGGCTCGTGGAGCTTCCTGTGGGTGGTGGACGCGCCGCTGTTCAAGCCGACCAACGAGGCCACCGCCGAGGGCGACGTGGCCGTGGGCGAGGGTGCGTGGACGGCCGTCCACCACGCCTTCACCGCGCCCAAGGATCCCGAGGGCTTCGACAGCGACCCCGGCCACGCCCTCGCGTGGGCCTACGACCTGGTGTGCAACGGGAACGAGATCGGCGGCGGGTCGATCCGTATCCATCGGCGCGACATCCAGGAGCGCGTGTTCAAGGTGATGGGTCTCGGCGCCGACGAGGCGCAGGAGAAGTTCGGCTTTCTGCTGGACGCCTTCAAGTTCGGGGCCCCGCCCCACGGCGGCATCGCCTTCGGTTGGGACCGCATCGTGGCCCTGCTCGCCGGCACCGATTCGATCCGCGACGTCATCGCCTTCCCGAAGACCGGCGGCGGCTACGACCCCCTCACGCAGGCGCCGGCGCCGATCTCTGCGGCGCAGCGCAAGGAGGCGGGAGTGGACGCCAGGCCGGAGACCAAGCCCCGGCCCGAGTAGTCCCGGCGACCGTGGCGCCGGGCCGACTCGGCCGCGCGCTCAGCTCTGTTCGCCACCCAGGAGGCGGTAGATGGCCCTCTCGGCCTCGGCGAGGGCGGACGCCGCCTGCGCGACCTGGTCCGGGGTACCGGACTGGGTGACCGCCTGGACCGCCGTGGCGAGGGTCCGGTAGGCCTGATAGGCGGACGGGTCGAACGCAGCCCGGGCCGCCTGGGCCTCGGCGTTCACCGCCTCCCACGGCTTGTCGGCGTTCTCCGCGGGCTCGCGGCCAGCCTCGGTGAGGGTGAAGGCGCGCTGGCCGTCCACATCGGTCTCAGCGATCAGCCCCTCGTCGACGAGCTGCGCCAAGGCGGGGTAGACCGCGCCGGGGCTCGGCTTCCACAGCCCCTGGGTCCGGTCGGCGAGCGTGGTGATGATCTGGTAGCCGTTCATGGGCTGCTCCGCGAGCAGCGCCAGGATCGCCTGCCGGACGTCGCCGCGTCGCGCGCGGCCGCCCCGGCCGCGCCCACGGCGTCCACCGGGCCCTCCCGGACCACCGTGGCCCGGTCCGCCGTGGTGGTGGTGCCCCGGACCCATC
>JAKDIK010000346.1 GCA_030450535.1 Propionibacteriaceae bacterium | reverse complement strand
GGACGCCTCGGACGGCCACGTGTCAGTCGGCCAGCGACATCAGGAACGCCAGCAGGTACGTCCGGGAGTTGCCGTCGTCGATGAACTCATCCGACAGCGACCGGGCCGTCTGGAGGGCCGCCGCCCGATCCGACTCGCCCGCCAGGGCCGAGTACATCAGCAGGTAGTCGCCGTAGGTTTGGGAGAACCCCCCCGTGCCCGTCGCCTCCGCGACGTTGGCCCGAATGCGCTCCGGATCTCCGGCGAGGTACTGCGAGGACGGGTTGGCGGGGATCACCAGGATCGCCAGCATCGCGGCCGGCTCGGCCGAGAACCACGTGGCGTAGTCCCGCTTGCCGCCCCACACCAGCGAGGTGATCTCGTGGTCGAAGCCCTCATAGATCGGATCGGAGGTGTCGAAGTCGGTCCAGTACGCCCGGGTGGCCTGGGCCTCCAGCGCGTGCATCCACGTCGCCTCGACCTCCAGCGCGCTGTTGTCGGTGGCCCGCGCCCACAGCGTCAGCCCGGCCCAGGCGTTGACCGCCTCGGACGCCGACTCCTGGTTGTTCCCATCAGCGAACGGCGAGGTGCCGGACGCCCACGAGTGGGATGCGTACACGTCGAAGTTCCGGCGCTCCGGGAAGTACTCGGATCCCTCGGACGACGCGATGTCGGCCGCGAGCAGATCCATGACCGGCGCCCAGCGGGTGGCCAGCTCGGGATCGTCGGCCGCCAGCACACCCGCGGCGTACAGGAAGTAGCCGTAGTGGAAGTGGTGGTCGTTGTACTGGTCGGCGTCGAATGTCGCGACCTTGCCCACGACACCGCGGTTGGTGGTGTCGTAGTAGAAGCAGAACGCGTCGGCGCTCGCGCATCGCTGGGGATCCATCCACTGGTCCAGCGTCTCGACGAGCCGGCTCCGCAGCGTGGTGGCGGACGCCTCGTCGCCCAGCTGGGTCGCGATCTGCCACAGCATCGCGTCCCGGTAGAGCGCCTTGCCGCCGAAGTAGGTGTCGGCGGGGTAGGCGGGATCGCCTGCCACGTCCGTGGCCAGCGCCTGACCCAGCTCGTCGCGCTCGGCGCCCGAGAGGCCCGACAGGTCGAGCCCGGCGTTGGCCGCGTACGTCGGCGACGTCCACGTCAGCGAGGAGCCCTCGCACACGCTCAGCGTGCCGTAGATGCTCGCATAGGTGCCGAGCGTGCACTCGGCGGTGGTGGCCGCCACCTGGTGCGGCATGGCGGCGATCGCGGTGTCACCCGCGGTGGTGGCGTAGGTGAGCGTCGTGGACGCCTGCTCCCCGGACACCTCGTAGCTCGCCGACGCCCCGGTGAGGGGGACGGCGAGGGCGGCGAGGGCGTCGACGTCGCCGCCGTCGGGCACCGCGAACCACGTGGCGTGGCCGCCGGCGTCCACGGTGATGGATTGCCCCGAAGCCGCGACGCCCTCGCCCACGAGCACGTAGGTGTGGGAGCCGACCGTGGTCGTCCAGCGATCGCCGTCAGCGCTCCAGTTGGCGCCCGAGGAGGTGAGCTCGGTGGCGGCGTCCGCCGTGAACGTGATGAACGGCGAGCCCTGCGCCAGCACGAGGGAGCCGCCCGAAACCGTGTCGGTGATCGTCACCGTCGCGGTGTCGTAGGCGGTCACCTGCCAGGCGGGGGCGGACGCCGTGATGAGGTTGATCTCGGGGGCGTACGACCCCATGATCACCTTCTCGGCCGACGTCACCCTCGGCAGGTTGAAGCCGAACCCGGCCTCGGTGAGGCCGAACGCGTAGGGCATGGGGAAAACCGGCATCGGCGCGTCGCCGAAGACCAGCCCGGAGAACCAGCGGTTGGTCGGGGGGACGAGGCCATCGGCCAGCCGCCCGGCCCCCAGATCATGGCCCGTCTCCTGGGGGAGGGCCGCCACCTGGTCGGCGATGGTCGTCGCGTCGAAGACGGCGGCGTCGCCGCCCGACACCTCAGTGGTGCCGGACGGCGACGGAGCCGGGGCGCTGCAGGCACCCAGCGCGAGGAGGAGCGCGGCCATGAGGGTCACTGCTCCCGACCGCCTCATCAGCGCAGGCCGATCTGGGTCAGGAAGCTTCGGAACGCCTGCGTGGGACCCGCCAGGATGCCGTCGTCGCGCAGTTCCATGATGGCCTGCACCGGGGAGCCGGCCTGCGTGAGCTGGGCGTAGGCGTCGTCGGTGAGATCCGGCACGTCAACGTAGACGATCGTCATCGCCTCGTTGTTCTCGGTGGCGACCGCCACGTTCGTGACCGTGCCCTCAAGCCTGGTGTTGTCCGCGAGATTCACGATGACCCGCGCCCCCGTCTCGACACGGCTGTAGTCGACCGGCTCGAGCGTGTAGCGGGCGACGACGCTCTTGGGCGTGGTCGCCGCGATGGTCGCCAGCGCGGTGCCGCTGCTCACGTACGAGCCGGCAGTGGCGCTCAACTCGGTGACCTGGCCCTCGATCACCGCGAGGTAGGTGACGGTGCCGGTGGCCTCGTCGACGGTGTAGGCGAAGGTGGAGGCGACCCTCAAACCGTTCGCGACGGCGTTTTGGACGTCGGGGCTCACGACCGTGAAGAGCTGGTCGCCGACGTTGACCTCCTGGCCCTCGACGATGAACGACCGGGTGAGGACGCCGCTGTAGTTGGAGCCGACCTGGGCGGTCGGCGCCTCGACAGTGGCGGTCACGCTGGCGACGCGGGACTGGCGCTGGTTGTAGAGCAGCGTGAGGGCTGCCATGACGAGGATGACGACGAGCACGCCACCCCACAGACGGAATCGATTGGCCCAGGTCATCGGAGGACCTCCTG